>NZ_JBFAOJ010000096.1:0-33273 GCF_040675205.1 Streptosporangium sp. NPDC049644
GATCGATCTGGCAAACGGGAGAAGATGCAGTTCGCAGGCAGCAAGCGTGCACAGCGAGGAGGAGTCGGCGCCCTCAACTCAAGAACTGTTGCTTACCCTCTTTGGGTGACTCGGCGGGAAAGACGCAGGTCAGGGCGCGGCGCAGGGTAGTGGCGAAGGATTCGGGGTTGCCGGGTTCGAGCCAGTGCCGCCCCGCCACGCGGATGGCGCCGGTGATCGCGGCGGCCGTGACGGCGGGGAACAGGTCGCGCTGGGGGTCGGTGTCGGTGCGGGCCGCGATCGCCTCGGCGAGCGGGCCCTCCGCCATGCTGAACGCCTTCAGCGCCTCGCCTTCCAGCTCGGGCGTTGACATGATCATGCGCAGGCCGGCCCTGTCGGGTTCGGGGTCGGTGTAGAGCTCGATCACGGCCGCGATGACGGCCTGATCGAGTGGTTCACCGGCGGGCCGGGAGCGCAGCGCCTGCCCCGCGCGCCTGGACTGGTCGGCCTGGAAGGCGCAGATCGCCTCTGCCCTGCTGGAGAAGTAGTTGTTGTAGGTGCGAGGTGAGACGCCCGCGGCCGTGGCGATGTCGTGGACACGCACCAGGGCCAGCCCGTTGGGGCCCTGCTCGATGGCCAGGCGTAGCGCGGCGTGGCTGATCGCCTCTCGGGTGGCCTGGCTGTTGCGTGCCCGGAGGTTCATGGCGTCGTCGTTCATGGGTCAACTCTATCCAACGCTGCGTGCCGCGCACTATATGCGTGACACGCAAGTTGTGGATAGAGTGCGACGGAGCACCTGGCACGCACGCCTGGAGGGTGCCGACCACAAGGTGTGTGCCGGGACGGCGAGGTCCGTCGGCGGGTTGGCCGCCCGCCGCCAGACCGTCCGTCGCGGGCGCCGTCCCGGACAGCCCCCAACCAAGAGCAGGAGCAGGAATGACTTCGAAGATGATCGCGTTCGACGAGGACGCCCGACGTGCTCTCGAGCGCGGCATGAACCAGCTCGCCGACGCCGTCAAGGTGACCCTGGGTCCCAAGGGCCGCAACGTCGTGCTGGAGAAGAAGTGGGGAGCTCCCACGATCACCAACGACGGCGTGTCCATCGCCAAGGAGATCGAGCTCCAGGACCCGTGGGAGAAGATCGGCGCCGAGCTGGTCAAGGAGGTCGCCAAGAGGACCGACGACGTCGCCGGCGACGGCACCACCACCGCCACCGTGCTCGCCCAGGCACTGGTACGCGAGGGCCTGCGCAACGTCGCCGCCGGCGCCAACCCGATGTCCCTGAAGAAGGGCATCGAGGCCGCCGTCGAGCAGGTCAGCGAGGAGCTCTCCAAGCTCGCCAAGGAAGTGGAGACCAAGGAGCAGATCGCCTCCACCGCCTCCATCTCCGCCGCCGACCCCGAGATCGGCGCGCTCATCGCCGAGGCGATGGACAAGGTCGGCAAGGAAGGCGTCATCACCGTCGAGGAGAGCAACACCTTCGGCCTGGAGCTCGAACTCACCGAGGGCATGCGCTTCGACAAGGGCTACATCGCCCCGCTCTTCATCACCGACTCCGACCGGCTCGAAGCGGTCCTGGACGATCCATACGTCCTGATCGTGAGCGGCAAGGTCTCCGCCAACAGGGACGTGGTGCCCCTGCTCGACAAGGTCGTGCAGTCCGGCAGGCCACTGCTGGTCATCGCCGAGGACGTCGAGGGCGAGGCCCTGGCCACCTTGATCGTCAACAAGATGAAGGCAGTCTTCCGGTCGGTGGCGGTCAAGGCTCCGGGCTTCGGCGACCGCCGCAGGGCCATGCTGGGCGACATCGCCATCCTGACCGGTGGTCAGGTCATCGCCGAGGAGGTCGGTCTCAAGCTGGAGAACGCCACCCTCGACCTGCTGGGCCGGGCCCGCAAGGTTGTGGTGACCAAGGACGAGACCACGATCGTCGACGGCGCGGGTGACGCCGAGGCCATCTCCGGCCGGGTCGGCGAGATCCGCGCCGAGATCGAGCGTACCGACTCCGACTACGACCGTGAGAAGCTCCAGGAGCGCCTGGCTAAGCTCGCCGGTGGCGTGGCCGTCATCAAGACGGGCGCGGCGACCGAGGTCGAGCTCAAGGAACGCAAGCACCGCATCGAGGACGCCGTTCGCAACGCGAAGGCGGCCGTCGAGGAGGGCGTCGTCCCGGGCGGTGGCGTGGCCCTGCTGCAGGCCGGCGCCGATTCCTTCGACAAGCTCGAACTCGTCGGCGACGAGGCCACCGGCGCCGCCATCGTGCGCAAGGCTCTGGAGGAGCCGCTCAAGCAGATCGCGGTCAACGCCGGCCTCGAGGGCGGCGTCGTGGTGGAGCGGGTCCGCAACCTGCCCCCGGGGGAGGGCCTCAACGCGGCCACGGGTGAGTACGTCAACCTGTTCGAGGCGGGCATCATCGACCCAGCCAAGGTGACGCGCTCGGCGCTGCGGAACGCCGCCTCCATCGCGGCGCTCTTCCTCACCACCGAGGCCGTCATCGCGGAGAAGCCGGAGAGGACCTCGGCCGTCCCCGCCGGCATGCCCGGCGGGGACATGGACTTCTAGCTCTCGTATCTCCCCACCCGCTCGCACACACACGGAGGCTCCTGATGCGTGCCTACGGTGTCACCTACGACACCGGCTTCCTATCTGCCGGAACCACCACCCACGAGCCCTTCGACCCTGACGCGGTACGCCGCGAGATGCAGATCATCCGTGATGAGCTGCACTGCGACGCGGTCCGCATCACCGGAGGAGACCCGGACCGTCTTGAGACCGCCGCACGCCATGCCGCCCGCGCGGGCTTGGAGGTCTGGTATTCGCCGTTCACCAACGGCCTCACCCAAGACGAGCTGATGACGTTCATCGTCGACGGTGCCGAACGGGCCGAACGCCTACGCCAGGAGGGAACTCCCGTCGTATTCCTCACCGGCTCCGAGATCAGCCTGTTCACCAGTGGATTCCTGCCCGGTGACAGCCTGAAGGAGCGGCTTGGTTTGATGGCCGAGCCCGCGCGGCTGCGCGCCGCACTCCCCGAAGTGCCCGCCCGGGTCAACACCTTCCTCACCCGAGCCGCCGCGGCGGTGCGCGAACGGTTCGGCGGTCCGATCAGCTACGCCTCCCTGCCCTTCGAAGGCGTGGACTGGGCTCCGTTCGACATCGTCGCCACCGACGCCGGATATCGCGATGCGACCACCGCGCACGGTTTCCGTGAGAACCTGCGCGCGCAGACCTCGCAGAGCAAGCCGTTCGCCGTCACCGAGTTCGGCTGCACCACCCACCGCGGAGCCGCCGGACTGGGCGCACGCGGCGACTCCATCGTCGAATGGGACGAACACGCCCGCCCTCGCCTGATCACAACCGTCATGCGGGACGAGGAAGAACAAGCCGAATACGTGCGCGAACTCCTCGACATCTACGACGAGGAGGGCACGGACACGGTGTTCGTCAACACGTTCGCCCGCCGTGACCTGCCGACGGCCTCCGAGCCCGGACGGGACTTCGACACCGCCAGTTTCGGCATCGTCAAGATCCTGGAGCACGGCCGCACAGGGACGACCTATCCGGGGCTGCCGTGGGAACCAAAAGCCGCCTTCCACGCCCTGGCCGAATATGGACGCGCCAGGACGGCCGAGACCGAAAGGAGGACCATGACGTGAACGTGGCATTCCTACTGGGAGGTGAGGCAGCTTTGTCGATACGGTTTGCCGGGGAAGTACTGCTGCCACTCCTGGGGAGTGAATCCGCGGCGCGCGATGCCACAGACCGCTCGCGGGAGATCATGCGACAACGCCACATTCCACAACCGCACCGTCTGGTAGGTACCTGAGGCCAGACGTGAGCCGTCCTGGCTGAGGGCCACCGAGTTCACTGGACGTCGTGCCCGGTCAAACAGCACGTGCGGGCTGACTGAGCAGGTCGGCCGTGCCCGCTCGCGCCGTCGATCGGGGAGGACGAGACCGCGAGCGTCCGCCTCACCACCGTCGCCGGTGACGTCTCGGTCGGCCGTCTCAACGGCCCCGCGGAGATCAGCACCGGCGAGGGCGACATCCGCATCGCCGAGGCCGTGCGCGGCACGGTCGTGCTGCGCACCGAGGCCGGCGAGGTGTCGGTCGGCGCCGCCACCGGAGTCTCGGCCTCCCTGGACGCCGGCACCTCCTACGGCCGGATCCACAACGCGCTCAAGAACACCGAAGGCGCCGCCGCCCAGCTCGACATCCACGCGACCACCGCCTATGGCGACATCGTGACCCGCAGCGCTATTCGTCGTCCTCGCCCCGGGGGCTCGGCTGTGGACAGGGGCGCGGCACCGGAGACCGGATCGGCCCGTGAGCGGCCCCGGGTCGGTGACCTGGGGCGATGCGATCCAAGAGACCGGACAGAAGTTCACGCGCTGTCCGGTCTCGCCCGAGACTCGCTCGCAGCGGTCAGCCGGCAGACGGCGGAAGCGGCGGGCGGAGGCGAGGGGTGAGGCCCCAGGAACACGGAGATGACGGTCGTCGAGAAGGCGCTGTCGGCCCAGTCGTACATCTACCAACCGGTGCGTTCCCGGCGCCCTCGCCACCAACCATCGGCCGCCACCTCGGGGCTGTCGGCCGTCATCGGATGCACCTCTGCCAAGGCTCGCCGCAGGATGTTGATCCCGGCGCCCCGAGGTCAGTCAACCGTGATGACGAGCTTTCCGGGCGCGTTGCCCGCCGCCAGGTCACCCACCGCGGTGGAGGCCTCCGCCAGGGAGTACGTGCGCCCGACGGCCGGTCGCACGGCCCCGGCCTCGATGAGGTCGCGCAGCGCGTCCAGGTCGGTGGTGCGGGTCAGCACGATCGGTGCGTCCAGGCGCTGGCGGATGAACGGGGTGATCAGCCGGGCGGCCAGCGGGCGGCCGAGCCCGCCGAACCACCGGCCGCCGCCCTCGCCGCCGACGATGACGAGCCGGCCGCGCTCGGTGAGCAGCCCGCGCAGCAGGGCCAGCGACCGGATGCCCGCGATGTCGATGATCAGATCGTACGTTCCGGTGAGCGGCTCGCGCGTGTAGTCGATGACGGCCTGGGCGCCCAGCGACCGGACGAGGTCGGCCTTGGCTGTGCTGCACACGGCGGTGACGTGGGCGCCGCCGGCGACCGCGAGTTGCGTCGCGAAGCTGCCCACCCCGCCGCCGGCGCCGATTACCAGCACCTTCTCACCGGAGGTGACCTGGCCGACGGCCCGCAACGCGGTCACCCCTGACGCGGGTACGGCCGCCGCTTCGGTGAAGCTCAGGTTGGCGGGCTTGCGGGCGAGCTTGCCCGGGCGGGCGAGCGCGAACTGCGCGTACGTGCCGGTCGCCGCACCGTACACCTCGTCGCCGGGGCGAAACGCGGTCACGTTGGCGCCGACGGACTCCACGACGCCGGCCACGTCCATGCCCGGCACGCGGTTGCGGGGCCGGCGCAGGCCGAAGCCGAGGCGGCCGATGAGCGGCAGCCCGGTCATGACGTGCCACACGCCGTAGTCGACGCCGGCCGCGTGCACCCGGATCAGCACATCGTCGGCGCCGGGCGTCGGGATCGGAACCTCGCCGAGGCTCAGCACATGCGGCGGGCCGTACTCGTCCTGGACGATCGCCTTCATGAGGGGTCTCCTTCGGTGTCGGGATACTGGAAGACGTCGTCGAGTCCGACCCGGAACACCCGGGCGATACGGAACGCCATCTCCAGCGAGGGGGAGTAGCGACCCTGTTCGATCGCGATGATGGTCTGGCGGGTGACGCCGACCCGGTCGGCCAGCTCGGCCTGGGTCATCTCGTCGTGCGCGAACCGCAGGGCCCGGATCGCGTTGGTGACCCGCGTCGGCTTCACCACGTCTGGAAGCCGCCCTTGCGGTACGCCATGATCTTGGCAACCGAGCTGAGCACCGCGGACAGCACGAACGCCAGGTAGACGGCGTTGGCGATCCAGAAGTGGCGCAGCTCGGCGATGGCCATGACCAGTGCGGCGAGCGCGCCGATGACGACGATCGACTGCCCGATGCGCTCACCGACCTGGTTGATCTCACGGTCGCGCTCGTCGGTGCGGTCGGCGCCGTGGCCACCCGCGATGGCCATCGCGATGTTGGCCACGATCGCGGCGACGATGGCGCCACCGATGGTCCACAGCAGGGGTCCAGCGTAGGCGACGTCGGCGAACGGGCCGTCGCCGGCCCGGCCCAGGACGGTCACCACGTAGATCGTGTATGCGCCGAGGGAGACCAGGATCATCACCCAGGCGCGCTTTTCCTCGAAGGCCATGCCCGCTCCTCATGTAAAACAAAGCTGACATCAATCAATGTAAAACACCCCGGACACCGTGTCAAAGTTTATTTACACGCACCGCAGGCCGCACCGGCCGCCCTCACCGGCCCTGTTCTCGTACGGCCGCGGCCAGGTGGCGTGTAGCGCTGAGTAACCGCGCTGTGGACCTCGCTTCCCTGACCTGTTCGTCTCGTTGAGCTGAACGAGTGGCGGCAGGGGGCGGATGCGGCGGGACTGGGAGTCGGAAGACCTGATCGAGGTCTGGGCGCTGCTCGAAGACGACATGCCGCCTGAAGGCGACGGTCCCCTCGGAAGGATCTGATGGCGGCCGGAACCACTCGTGGACCTGATCGAGCAGGCTGGACTGCGACCGGTCGCCGAACTTCGGCTCCCCGCGGATGAGCAGGGCGGGCCGGGTCTGGTCGTCATGGCCGAGCGCCCCACCTGAGGAGCGGGCGCCGGAATGCGGGGCGCGTTCTTGGGCAGGTCTTTGCTGCCGAGGTCAGCCTTGTCCGGACCCCGGCGGGTGTGGAAGTCGTCCAGCGCGGTGAGAGCAGAGTTGACGTGGACACGGCCGCGCTTGGCCCAGCGCTTCACGTTGCGCGGAACTCAGACGGTCCGGCCTCGGGGTGATGGCGTACGTGCCGTACCCGAGCCGCTCCACGGTGAGCGGGTCGGAGAGGATCGGGCGACGGCTGATCACCTCCAGGGCGTCGGCGGCCCGCTGAACGGGCCAGTCCAGTGCCGTGGCGAGGTCGTCCGCGTTGAGCGGCCGGGCGGCGTGCACGAGCGCGGCGATCACCGTCAGCGCGTCGGCCGCGGCGGTGTGGGTGAGGTCGCTGTCGTCCATGTGGTCGCTGATGCGGGCGAAGAACCGGCCCATCTCGCGAAGCCGGGTCCCGGCGGGAGTGTCGGAGCCGAAGATGTGTGTTCCGCGCCGCGCGGCCGCCGCGACCTCGGTGTGCGCTCCGCTGTCGGCTCTCCAGGCGCGGAGCCAGACGTCCTCGCTGATCATGTACCGCTCGCGGCGCCCGCCTGGATCCTGACCGCGTCCCACCAGTTCGATCGATTCGAGGTAGCCGATGGCCTTGGACACCGAGGCCGGGCTGACCTGTAACCGGCGTACGAGGTCGGCGGATGTCAGGCTCCCGGAGTCGGAGGTGAGCAGGCAGACGAACACCCGGGAGGGCATCTGGGGCAGTCCGGTCCCGGCTAGCAGGGTGGCGAACTCTTCCGTGAAGCGGCGTGCCACCTCGCTCTGCCGCTCGTCGGGCTCGGTGGCCTTGGCAGCCCTGCGCCGGCGGGCGCGCCGATCGGAGGCCTGCTGGGCGCGGTCCGCCAGATAGCCTGCCGGCCCCCCGCTGCGCGCGACTTCGCGGGTGACCGTGGACGTGGGCCTGCCGAGCCGCCGGCCCATCTCGGCGTATCCCAGCCCGTCGGCCAGCCAGGTCGCGATCCTCCGGCGATCCTCATGGGTCAGCCTGCCTCCGGGCATCGGCCACGTCTCCTCTTCAGGTGCGTTCACCAACAATACATTGCAATGGAAGAGTGGCGTGAATTGCATTTACCGACAATGTTGTTGCAACGATTCGCCGCTATCCGGCCGTTTTCGTTTGCTTTTAGTTGACGGCATGCGAAACGCAACGTAGCTTTTCCTTGCCTGGAAAGGACACGTCCATGTTGGATATAGCGCGAACACAGGCGCGGGTCTCCGAACTCCTCGCCGAGTACCGGATTCCGAGCGCCGCGATCGGGTTCTTCCATGACGGGGAGATCGTCGACTTCGCCGTCGGCGTCAAGAACGCGGTGACGCGCGAGCCCGCGACGGCCGACACCGTTTACCAGTGCGGTTCCATGACCAAGACCTGGACCGCCCTCGCCTTCATGCAACTCGTCGACGAGGGAAAAGCCGACCTGGACGAGCCGGTGCGGACCTATCTTCCCGGTTTCCGGGTCGCCGACCCCGAGGTCGGTGCCAACGTCACGCCCCGCCATCTCCTGAACCACACGAACGGCATCGAGGAGGCCTACGGCGATCCCGGCCAAGGCGACGATGTGTACGAGCGCATGGTCGCGAATATTGCCGGCGCGCCTCAAGTGCACCCCTTGGGTCACACCCACGGTTACAGCGCGGTCCTGGGTTATGCCATTCTCGCCCGCGTCATGGAGGTGATCGATGGCGAACGGTGGGACGACATCATGCGAGATCGCCTCTTCGATCCGCTGGGACTGACCAGTACCAGCACCTGGCACGCCCGGGTGGACCCGCACCGCGCCGCGACGGGGCATCTGATCCGCTCCCTCGACGAGGGTCCCGTCGTCTCACCACTGACCCATTTGCCGCGGTCTTTCGGCCCCGGGGGCAACATCAGCTCGACGGCGCGGGAGGTGCTCATGATGGCGCACCTCTTCCTCGACGGCGGCAAGGCGCCGAACGGCACCAGAATCGTCTCGGCCGAGGCCGTTCGCGAGATGACGGAATCACGCGTTCCCGTGCCCGATCCGTATTTGTTCGGGCCGGAGTGGGCCCTCGGCCTCATCGTGTGCGACTGGCACGGCGAGACCGTCTACGCGCACGACGGCAGTACCGTCGGCCAGAGCGCGCGCCTGCGAATCCTGCCGGATTCGGGCCTTGCCCTCGTGCTGCTGGCCAACGCCGGGCCGCGGGACGGCTTCTACAGGAAGGTGTTCAACGAAATCCTCCTCGACCTCCGCGCGCCCACGATCCCGGAACTGCCGGAACCCGACCCGACCCTGCCCCTCGACCCGTCAAGGTACGAAGGCGTCTACGAGCGGCCAGGCTCCCGATACACGGTGTCGGCCGAGGATGGAGAACTCCACCTCACCTTCACTGTTAATCCCATGGAGGCGCGACTCGCCGGTAAGCCGGAACGCATCACGTACGAACTGCTTCCGATCAGCGAGACGCATTTCCTGATGCCTTCGACAAGCCCGCTCGAAGATCCCCAGACCGTCGCCGTCTACGACTTCCAACACGGGGTCGCGCAATACCTCCATACCAATTGCCGAGTAAATCCGAGAGTAGATGAGGAGAACACAGGAATGCACGTCATGGCGGTTTCCACGATTTCCGACAACGGCGGATTCTGGGACGCGATGAAGGCGGCGTACGGGCAGCTGCCGAAGGGCGCCAAGTGGACCCTGGCGGTGGCCGGCACCGACGGGACCAAAGCGGTGAACGTCATCGTCCACGACTCGGTCGACAGCGTCAAAACCTTCTTCGAGGAGCACGCCGGCCCCTTCGCCGCAACGGAATACTTCGAAGCCGACGCGGCCAACGCGGTCGGCCTCCCGAAGAAGTAGCCGCTCCTCGCGCCGCCGTTCACCCAAGCTGCGACGGCGGCGCACCATTCGGATCCATGCGACCGTCGTGCCGCTCCTTCCGATTCCCGGAGATGCCCGAGGGGCTATGGCCGCTGAATCCCACGTCGTGACCGCCTACTCCGCAAGACCGAACACCGCGGAGACTCGCCGTGCGAGATCTTCCTCGGTGTCCCCGGAAGCCACTCTGAGCCCGTGGAGGCCCAGATGCCGGGTCTGCTCGCTGAGCCGGTCGGTGAACAGCGCGTCGCGCTGGAGCAGGTTCTGCAGCGCCTGCCGGGGGTCACCGGTCCTGGTGAGGAATCCCCATGCCGGTCCGCCACGGCTGTCGAACACCGCCTGGCGGAACCGGGGAGTCGGCAGCAGCCACACGGCATGGCCCACTTCGGTGAGCAGGGGTTGGACGAGGCCGGGCAGCAGCCGGAACCCCTCGGCGACCACCGGCCGGTCGGCGGGGAGGGCGAGAAGGTCTTCGATGATCAACTTGAATCCTTCGCCGTGGAACCAGTGGAAGGTATCGAGCATCTCGCGCGGACTTCTGGCCACCCAGCGTTCGTCCATGTCCATGGCGGCGAACCTGCTCAGGTAAGGAGCTTGTTCCACGGGCACGCGGCGGGCGTGGTCGGGCATGACCGCGTCGGTATCGTACAGCCGCATCCCATATCGATCGGCGAGACGTCGGGCGACGGTGGATTTTCCGGACCCGCTGCCGCCGCCGATCCAGTAGACGTGGCGCAACCGTTCCCTCCAACCGCTGGGGGAAGCCCCTTCGTGCAGTGCGGAGTGCATTCGTTGGCTCCTGTCGAGTTCCTGCCCGGCGGGCGTCGAGGACGAACACCCGGTGCACGACCGAGCCGGACCCGCCGTTCAGCGCACTGCCGTGACCAGCGGGAGGAACGGAAGGGGGCCGGCCCTGAACGGCCGGGTCACGGCTGGAGGAGGACCTTGATCGCGCGGCGTTCGTCCATGGCCAGGTACCCCTCGGCCGTCTCATCCAGCGGCAGGGACAGGTCGAAGACCTTGCCGGGGTCGATCTCGCGGTTGCAGATCAGCTCGATCAGCTGCGGCAGGTACTGGCGCACCGGCGCGGGACCGCCGTGCAGGTGCACGAGGGACATGAACAGCTCGTCACCGGGCAACGCGACGTTGTGGGCGACGCCGACGAAGCCGACGTGGCCGCCGGGGCGGGTGGAGCGGATGGCCTGCATCATCGACTCCTGGGTGCCGACCGCCTCGACGACCGAGTGGGCGCCGAATCCGCCGGTCATGTCCTTGATCGCCGTGACGCCTTCGTCGCCGCGCTCGATGACGACGTCGGTGGCGCCGAACTGGCGGGCGAGCTGTTGCCGTGGTTCATGGCGGCTCATCGCGATGATCCGTTCGGCGCCGAGCCGCCTGGCGGCCAGCACGGCGCACAGGCCGACGGCGCCGTCGCCGACGACGACGACGGTCTTGCCCGGCCCCGCCGCGGCGGCAACAGCGCCGAACCAGCCGGTGCCGAGCACGTCGGAGGCGGCCAGCAGGCTGGGCACCAAGTCCGCGTCCGGCATGGCGGGGGTGGCGACCAGGGTGCCGTCGGCGAGGGGAACCCGCGCCAGCTGGGCCTGGGTTCCGAGGGTGCCCATGAGCACACGGTGGACGCAGGCGCTCTGGTAGCCCGCCCGGCAGATCTCACAGGTGTTGTCGGAGGCCCAGAACGAGCCGACCACGAACTGCCCCGGCCTGATGGTCGTGACCTGGCCGCCGACCTCCTCCACGATGCCGACGTACTCATGCCCCATCGGGATCGGCCCGTCGAGCTTCTCCACACCCCGGTAGGGCCACAGGTCGGATCCGCAGATACAGGTCGCCGTCAGGCGGATGATCGCGTCGGTCGGCTCGATGATCTCCGGGTCCGGGCGCTGCTCGACACGGACATCACCTGGCGCGTACAGAATCGCTCCACGCATGGCAGACCACCTCATCGTCGCTGAACGTAGCTCATATCTCACTGATTGTGCCTTATGTTGGGTCGGTGGATCGCGGTGAGGTCAGCGAGACGTCCCCGCTGCCTTTGATCCCGCCGATCGCCTGTGTCCAGGAAACCGGCTCCATCCGGCGCAGGTTCGGATGCATGTCGGCGAACAGCAGGCGCACGCCGCCCACAGCCACCGGCCGGCGCCGCATCAGCGTCTGGGAGCGGCAGTCGAACACAGCTTGCTGATACCCCTGAGACGGGACGGCGTGGAGGCCTCCTACAGTGGGTGCTTGTGCTTTACGGCAGATCTGCGGAAATCAGCGCACTCGACGAGGTGATCACGCGGGCTTGCGACGGTTTCGGCGGCGCGGTGGTGCTACGGGGCGAGGCAGGCGCGGGCAAGACCGCCTTGCTCGAGGCGGCGGCCGCGCGTGGTGGTGCGATGCGGGTGTTGCGGACCACCGGCGTTGAGTCCGAGTCCGACCTCGCGTTCGCGGCGCTGCACCAGGTGCTGTGGCCGGTGGCCGGCCTGCTCGACACGCTGCCCGAGCCGCAGCGCGACGCCGTGCGCGCGGCCCTGGGGCTTGCCGCGGGCAGTGCCGGCGATCGGTTCCTGGTGGGGGCCGGTGTGCTCTCGCTGCTGGCCGAGGCGGCCGCGCTGGACGGGCTGATCTGCGTGGTCGACGACTTTCAGTGGATCGACCGGGCCTCGGCCGATGCGCTGCTGTTCGCCGCCAGGCGGTTGGGGACGGAACGGATCGCGATGCTGCTCGCCGTCCGCGGAGACGTGCCCGTCAAGGGCGTGTCGCTGACGGTGGACGTGCGCGGCCTGCCCGAGTCCGCCGCAGCCGAACTGCTGGAGTCCCGCCACGGTACGCTGCCCGCCCCGGTGAAACGGGAGCTCACCACACTGACCGGCGCGAACCCGCTCGCCCTGGGTGAGATCGCAGCCTGTCTGACGCCCGCGCAGCTCGCCGGGCGCGACCCGCTGCCCGACCCGCTGCCCGGCGGAGCCCGGCTCTTCGGCGACCGGGTGACCGGGTTGTCGGCCCCTGCCCGGCTGGTCGCCCTGGTCGCCGCCGTCGAGGCCGACCTCGGCCTGGTCTTGCGCGCCACCGACCGGCTGTTCGCCGAGCAACCGGTACGCCCCGGCGCGAACGCGGCCCGATCGGCCTCAACCGGGCCCGGGACGGAGGCCGGGGCCGGGCGGGTGGCGTTGGCCGAGCTGGAGGACACCGGGCTGGCCGAGGTGTCGGGCACGAGCGTGCGCTTCCGTCATCCGCTCATCCGATCCGCGATCCACGAGGCGGCCGCCCCCGCCGACATCCGCCGCGCGCACGCCGTCCTGGCGGAGCTGACGGCGGGAGACCGTCGCGCCTGGCACCTGGCCGGAGCCGCCCTGGGCCAGGTCGAGCAGGTCGCCGTTGCGCTGGTGGCCGCCGCGGAGCGGGCGCGCGACCGCGGCGGATACGGCGACGCGGCCAGCGCCCTGGCCAGGGCCGCCGAGTTGACCTCCGAGCCGCGCGCCCGTGCAGTCCGTCTGAAGGACGCCGCCGTCGCGGCCTGGCTCGGCGGCCGCCCGGGACAGGCGGAGTCGCTGCTGGCCGAGGCGCGCGAGCGGGCCGACGGGGACGCCACCCTCGCCATGGAGATCGCCCGGCTCCGGGGCCGGTTCGAACTGAACTCGGGCAACGCCGCCGAGGCCGTACGGATCCTGGCGGCGGGCGACAGCTTGGAAATGCTGGCCGATGCCGTGGAGGCGGCCTCGTACGTCGGTGACACGGCGGCCATCGCCGAGCTCGGCCGGCGGGCGGTCGCGCACCCCGAGGGGTTCTTGCGGGACACGGTGGCCGGGATCGGCCTGACACTGGACGGCGACGCCGCCGGACCGGGCCTGCTGCGGCGGGCGCTGGCGCGGGTCGATGAGCTGGAGGACGCGACGGGATACCTGTGGGCGACGGCCGCGGCCAGCGCTCTGGGCGAGTCGGATCTGGCCACCGAGATGGCCGAGCGGGCCGGGCGGGTGGCCAGGGTCTCGGGGATGACCGGGCAGCTGCCCGTCGTACTGGAGTTCGTGGCGACCGCCGAGCGCATCGCCGGTCGGCTGGCGCGCAGCCAGGCCGTCTCCGAGGAGGGCCTGGCGCTGGCGCGGGAAGCCGGGTACGAGAACACGGTGGCCGCGCACCTGGCCAACCTGGCGCTGCTGGCGGCGCTGCGCGGCGAGGAGGAGTCCTGCGAGCGGCAGGCCCGCGAGGCGCTGGCCATCGCCATCCCGCACCGGGTGGGATTGCGCGTGGGGACGGCCGCGTACGCGCTGGCGCTGCTCGACCTGTGTCTGGGCCGCTACGTGGCGGCACGCGACCGTTTCACGGCCATCGCCGCGGCGGGGTCGGGCGCCGGGCATCCGACCGTGGTGTGGCGGACCGGGCCCGACCGCGTCGAGGCCGCCGTGGGCGCGGGCGACGAGGCGGGCGCGCGGGCGGCGCTGGTCGCGTACGAGCAGGGGGCCGCGCACGCCGCGACGCCCGAGTCGCGTGCGCTGCTGGCCCGCTGCCGGGGCCTGGCCGACTCCTCCGAGGACGCCTTCGGCGAGGCGCTGCGGCTGCACACCAACCCGTTCGAGGCGGCCAGGACGGCCCTGCTGCTGGGGGAGCGCCTGCGCCGCGCGCAGCGGCCGGGCGAGGCGCGGGCGCACCTGCGGATGGCGTGGGAGACGTTCGAGCGGGCGGGCGCACGGCTGTGGGCGCGGCGCGCGCAGGACGAGTTGCGGGCGGCGGGGGAGAGCGGGCAGGCCCCACCGGCGGACGTGCTGGACACGCTGACCCCGCAGGAGCTGCGCATCGCGGGCCTGGTCGCCGACGGGTTGTCGAGCAAGCAGATCGCTGTCCAGCTCTTCCTGAGCCCGCGCACGGTCGAGTACCACCTGTACAAGATCTATCCGAAACTGGGCATCAGCTCCCGTACGGATCTGGCTCGACTAGTAGTTCTACAGAAGGCACCCGTAGCCGAAGACGACATGCTCTGAGACATGCAGAACATAGACATCTGGAGCGAAGAGTTCGGCGCCGAGACGGACGCGCCGATCCTGTTGATCATGGGGTCGATGTCGCAGGGCATCCTGTGGCCGGACGAGTTCATCGGCCGCCTGACCGCCGGAGGCCGCCGGGTGATCCGGTACGACCACCGTGACACCGGCATGTCCGGCACCGTCGACTTCGCTACCGAGCCGTACACGTGGGACGACATCAAGAGCGACGTCTACCGCGTGATGGACGCCCACGGCCTGGAGAGCGCGCACCTGGTCGGTCACTCGGCGGGCGGGCTGCTCGGTCAGCTCATCGCCGTGGAGCGGCCGGAGCGGGTGCGCTCGCTGACCGTCGTCGCCTCCTCGCCGCTCGGCGGCGGCGAGGGCCAGGTGCTCATGCGGGCCCTGACGGGGCAGCCGCAGCCCGAAGGCGGTCTGCCTGAGCCGGCGCCGGAGTTCGTGGCCTTCTACCGCGCGCTGATGGCCGCCCCGCCGCCGCAGGACCGGCGTGCGCTGATCGACGGCATGATCGCCGAGCAGCGGGTGCTGCACGGCACCGGACTGCCGTTCGACGAGGACGCGGCACGCCGGCTGCAGGAGCGCATCTACGACCGGGCCCGCGACCTGTCGGCGGTGGCCAACCACCGGCTGGCCGCAGCGGCCGACCCCGACTTCGAGCCGGTGGGCGTGCTGCACCGGGTGCAGGCGCCCACGCTGGTCATCGAGGGCAGCCACGAGCCGGTCAAACCGGGTCACGGCGCGGTCATCGCCGAGCGGATCCCGGGAGCACGGCTGATGATCGTGGCGGGCATGGGGCACACGCTGCCGCCGGAGACACATGAGGAACTGAGCGGCGCCATCCTCGCGCACACAGCCGAGTGACGTGCGTTCTTGCCAATATCTCCTCTTCAAGCGTTCAGGAAAACCTGTGCTCGATTCCTCCTTCCCTGCCATCGAGGTGGCGGACCTCACCCAGCGCTTCGGTGCCGTGCTCGCCGTCGACCGGCTCAGCCTGAGCATCCCGCCGGGGATGTTCTACGGCATCGTGGGTCCCAACGGCGCCGGTAAGACCACCACCCTGACGGCCGTGTGCGGGCTGCGGCGGCCGACCTCGGGCACGGTCAGGATCGCCGGGTACGACCTGCGGACCGAGCGGGAGGCCGCGCTCGCCCAGCTCGGCGTCATGATGGACGGGCTGTCCCTGCCCGAGCGGCTGACCGCCACCGAGGTCCTGCGCTACAGCGCCGGGCTGCGCGGCCTGGACGACGGCTGGCGGGCCCGCGCGCGTGACCTGCTGGAGATCCTGGGGCTGGGCGCGGTCCAGCGCACACTGATCGTGGAGTACTCCACGGGCATGCGCAAGAAGATCGGTCTGGCACTGGCACTGCTGCACCGGCCTCGGGTGCTGGTGCTGGACGAGCCGTTCGAGGCGATCGACCCGGTCTCGGCCCGCTCCATCGAGCAGGTGCTGAAGCAGTACGTCGACGTCGGCGGCACGGTCGTTCTGTCGAGTCACATTATGGACTTCGTCGAGCGCAACTGTCGCCGGGTGGCGGTGGTGGCCGGTGGCCGGATGCTGGTCGAGGGAGCGACGGAGGAGGTGGCCGCGGGCGCGACGCTGAACGAGCGGTTCGTCGAGCTGGTGGGCGCCGACCCGGTGCGTCCGCTGGAGTGGCTGGCATGACGGGCACCCTGTTCGCGCTCAAGCTGCGGCTGTTCCGCAACGGCCCGCACAACGAGCGCGCCTTCAGCCTTGTCCCCGGGCTGGTCCTGGCCGCCCTGGTGATCGTGGCAGCCTCCTTGGCCTCCCGCGGCCTCATCGGTGAAGGCTGGATCGCGGTAGTGCTCACGGTGTGGGGCGGCATGTGGCTGTTCGGTCCGCTGGCCCAGCCCCGCCACGACCCGTCCGTCATCTCACGCGAATGGCTGCGCGGCTACCCGGTGCGGCCGTGGCGGCTGGCACGGGCCCTGTCGTGGACCGAACTGCTGGGCGTTGGCCCGCTGATCACGCTGGCGTGCCTGCTGTCGTTGGTGGTGCTGGCGGCACCGGGTGGTCCGGTGGCGACGGCGATCGCCGTCGTGGCCGTGATGGCCCAGCTTTACCTGCTGGTCTGGGCTGGTAAGAAGGTGGCGGCGCTGGCGGCCCGGCTGCTGCAGACCCCGGCCGGGACGACACTGGCCGCCGCACAGACCGCGATCATGCTCGCGCTGTCGTTCGCCGGATGGGTGCCGGTCGCGGCCTGGCTGCTGCCGCGTCTGGGGGAGGGGGGCACCAACCTGGTCACCCCCACCCTCGGATGGCTTCCCGCGCCGATGATCGACGTGCTCGCCGCCCTGCCCACCGGCTGGGGGTACGGCGCGACGGTCGCCGCCCGCGACGGCGCCGGTGCGATCCTGCTGCCGCTTGCGGCCCTGTTGAGCGTGGGTGCCTTGCTGCAGCTGAGCTGGATCGCGCTGACGGCCCGCGCCCTGCGCCGGCCGCTCCGCCAGGCGAGGCCGCGGCGGCCGGCGGTACCAGGGCGGCAGATGTCTGTGCCGTTCGCGACATCGCAGGTGTCTGCGGTCGTCGGGCGCGATCTGGCCACCTGGCTGCGTGACCCGGCGCGCGGTGTGGAACTGCGCAGTGCCTGGCTGACACCGTTGCTGATGGCGCTCATCATCGCCCTCAGCGGCTGGAGCTGGGCATTGCCCCTGATGGGCCCCGCCGCGGCGGTGTTCGGCGCGATGGTCGCGATCAACACCTACGCCCTGGACGGCACGGCCCTGTGGCTGCTGCTCACCACACCTGGCGCCCTCAAGGCCGATGTACGCGGGCGGATGGCGGCGTGGGCGCTGCTGTTCGGTGTGCCGTCCATCGCGCTGGCGGCCGCGTTGCAGGCCGCGACCGGCTCGCCCCTGGGAGCTGCCGCCGTGGGCGGCGCCATCGCCGCGGCGGCGGCAGGCTGCGCTCTGGCGCCGCTGCTCGCGCTCGTGATGCCGGCCGTGGGTGTCGATGCCCGCGAGCGCGTCTACCAGGGCCAGCAGGCGGGCGATGCGACCGGCGGGCAGATGACGATCTTCCCGGCGACCTTGCTGGCCGCCGTCCTGCCAGGCGGTGTCGGCGTGGTCACCGGAGGCCCGTGGTGGGTGACCGTGCTGGCGGCCGTGTCGCAGGCCGCCGCCTTCCTGTCCATAACCCCTGCGCTCACCCTGCGCCTGCTCCAGCGGCGCGGCACCGCCCTCCTCGATGCGATGACCGCACGCGACGCCGCCGTCCTCCGCTCGTCCGCCCACAAGGCAGAACGCCGGAACCCTCCGATTGATAACTGATCGCATCCTGGGCACACACCATCCCCGTCCAAGGATTCTAAACACCGCCGGTTCTGGTTCGGGTGCATCGGTGCCCGGTGGGCCCGAATGGCGTATCAGTTTGAGTATGCTTCGGGATGGGTGTGCCCACCTTGCATGGTTGTGCCCGTGGAGTTCTTAAGTGATGAGCGGGTGTCCGCGCACGGCCGGCCCGCCGTCGCGAGTCGAGCTGGAGCGGTACTTCTTCCTGCGGCATCCTCATGCCTTGAGGAGCCGTGGCTTTGTCCGTGAGTTGTGAGAGCATGTGCCGCTCGGCGGGCGTTCGATAGATTGCCCGCCATGACCGAGCTTGGGCCCGTCACCTGGCCATCTGCCCCGATCAGGACCGAGCGGCTCGTGCTGCGTGAGTCCGAGGCCCGGGACCGTGCGGCGTTCATCGAGCTGTTCGCCTCGCCGGAGGTGGGCACCTACCTCGGTGGCCCTCGACCGCGTGACGAACTCGAACACGCGGTGCCTGAGGTGCCCGGGCGGCGCCCTGGTTTTTTCGTGATCGATCTCGACGGAGCGATGATCGGCATGATCACGCTCGATCGGCGCGATGTAGAGCGTCCGGGGCACGTCCGTCCGGATGCCGAGCTCGGCTACATGTTCCTGCCGGAGGCGTGGGGATGCGGGTACGCCGCCGAGGCGTGCGCGGCGGCACTCGGCTGGTTCGCCGACGCACTTCCTGGCGAGCCGGTGGTGCTCTGCACCCAGACCGCCAACGACCGCGCGATGCGCCTCGCGGCGAAGCTGGGGTTCACCGAGGTGGAGCGGTTCGAGGAGTACGGCGCCGAGCAATGGCTCGGCGTGTGGTCCTCGGTCACGCCGTCCGGTTGAGCCCGTGCTCGGAAGGGCGGGTGCTGCCAAGATTGGGAGCGAGTTGCCCAGGAACGCGACGGGCAGGGTCCGCAAGAAGCTGCTCGTCGCCACGGTGGGACAGACCGCACACAGGTTCTCAGCTGGTGGCGCCCCAGGTGAGAGAGAGGCCGGTGGCGGCGCGTTCGGTGCGGATCTCCATCATGCTGCCGAGGATGGTGGCATGGTCGGACACCACAGGCGTGGCGTCGAGCGTGTAGGTGATCCGGGTGCTGACGAGCACCGGGCTGCCCTGCGGCTCGTGGAGGTGGCGGGCGGCGGCGGGGTCGAGCAAACCGGGCCGGACCACCTCGGACGCCCGGGCGACCGTCACTCCCGCGTCGGCGAGGGCCGTGTAGAGGGAGATGGTGGTGAAGTCGCGGTCGCGGATCTGGTCGGCCATCGGCCGGCGGACCCAGGACACCTGGTGTACGGCGGGGCGTCCGGCGAACTCGCGGACCCGCTCCAGCCGCAGGGCGGTGTCGCCGGGACGCAGCCGCAGCTCCGCGACGATCCGGGCGGGGACCCGGCGCACCGCCCGCCCGGCCACCGCGGTGCGCACGTCGTGGCCCTGTTTACGCAGGTCGTCGACCAGGCTGCGGAGCGAGTCGAGCTGGTACGCCAGGTGGGGCGGGGCGACGAACGTGCCCCTGCCGGGCTGCTGCACGATCAGCCTCTCGTCGCTGAGCTCCCGCAACGCCTGGCGCAGCGTCATGAGGGTCACCCCGTAGGAGGCGCTCAGCTCTCGTTGCGGCGGCAGGGCCTCACCGGGGGCGTAGTGCCCCGACCGGATCTTCGCGGCGAGGTCGGCGGCGATGGCGCGGTATCTCGCCTCGTGCCCGGCGTCGGGGGTCATCGTGGTCGGTCACACTCCTGGTCGAGGGCTTGCCGCAGGGTCGTGAGGAAGGCCCGCAGGTCGTCCGGCCCAGCCCCGTCGAGCACCCGCCGCATGACTGCGGCGCCGACCACCACGCCGTCGGCGTGCCGGCGGGCTTCGCGTGCCTGGTCCGGGGTGGAAATGCCAAATCCTAGCAAGACCGGCCGGTCGGTGGCGCGCCTGATCCGCTCGGTGAGCTCCGCCGCCGAAGCGGCGAGGGCGGTCCGCTCACCGGTGGTGCCCATCACCGACACCGCGTAGACGAATCCGCGGCTGTGGTGTGCGATCTCCGCCAGCCGCGGCTGCGGCGTGGACGGCGACGCCAGCAGGGCCGGCTCGATCCCGGCGGCGGCGGCCACGGCCGTCAGCTCGTCCGCCTCGTGCACCGGCAGGTCGGGCACGATCAGGCCGCCGACGCCGGCCCGGCGCAGCGCGGCACAGAACGTCTCGGGGCCGTCGTGCAGCACCAGGTTGTAGTAGGTGCTGACGACCAGCGGTACGCCCAGGTCCGGCATGCCGGACAGGTCGGCGAGGATCCGGCGGGTGCTCGCCCCCCGGGCCAGTGCCGTGTCACTGGCCTGCTGGATGGTGACACCGTCCAGCGTGGGGTCGGAGAAGGGCAGGCCGACCTCGATCGCGTCCGCCCCGGCGGCGGCGAAGGCCCGCAGGTAGTCCGTCCAGCCGGGCGTGATCCCCCCGGTGACGTACGGCATGAGCAGGCCGCGGCCGGTGTCCCGGCGGGCACGCAGGTGGCCTTCGACCGCGCCCGCGGCCAGGGTGGGGTTCGTCACAGCAGCTCCTTCAGGGTTGAGACGTCCTTGTCGCCCCGGCCGGACAACGTCATCAGCACCGTCGATCCTGCGGACAGTTCGCCGCCGCCCGCCGCGCGGATCACCCAGGCGAGGGCGTGCGCCGATTCGAGCGCCGGGACGATGCCTTCGGCACGCGCCAGCCGTACCGCCGCGCGAACCGCCTCGTCGTCGGTCACCGTGACGTAGCGGGCCCGGCCCAGGTCGCGCAGGTGGGCGTGCTCCGGGCCGACTCCCGGGTAGTCGAGCCCGGCGGCGATGGAGTGCGCCTGGGTGATCTGCCCGTCGTCGTCCTGCAGGAACAGCGAGCGGCAGCCGTGCAGGACGCCGAGCCGGCCGCGGGCCGCCCCGGCGCCGCCCTCCGCTTCGACACCGACCAGGCGCGCCGGGGTGTCGGCGAATCCGGCGAACGTGCCGGCCGCGTTGGAGCCGCCGCCGACGCACGCGACCACGTAGTCCGGAACGCTGGTCCGCAACTCGGCGGCGCACTGCCCGCGGGCCTCGTCGCCGATGATCCGCTGGAACTCCCTGACCATCCACGGGTACGGATCCGGCCCGATGACCGAGCCGATGCAGTAGTGGGAGTCGCCCGTCGCGCCCACCCAGTGCCGCATGGCCTCGCTGGTCGCGTCCTTGAGGGTACGGCTGCCCGTGATCACCGGGACCACCTCGGCGCCCAGCATGCGCATCCGGAAGACGTTCAGCGCCTGCCGCTCGATGTCGCGCTCGCCCATGAACACCGTGGCCTCCAGCCCGAGCAACGCGGCGGCGGTCGCGGTGGCCACCCCGTGCTGGCCCGCTCCCGTCTCGGCGATCAGCCTGCGTCGTCTCATCCGGGTGGCCAGCAGGGCCTGGCCCAACACATTGTTGATCTTGTGGGATCCGGTGTGGGTGAGATCCTCGCGCTTGAGGTACAGCTGCACGCCCAGCGCCTCCGACAGCCGGCGGGCCGGCGTGAGCGGGGTCGGCCGCCCGGCGTGCACGGCGAGCAGCCGTGCCAGGGCGCCGCGGAACCCCGGATCCGCCCAGGCTCCCCGGAACGCCTCGTCCACCTCGCGGCACGCCTCCACCAGGGACTCCGGCGCGTACCGTCCGCCGTACTCGCCGAATCGGCCCCGCGCTCGGGGCTCGCTCATCGTCCCATCCGGCGGGACCGGCTCACGCCACGGCAACACGTCTCGCACGCCATACTCCAATCGTTCTATAACTCTCGGAAGAGTTCTATAACAGGAAGTGTGGCATGGGCGGTGCGGACGCGCCACCACCGGTATTCGGCACGGCAGCCAGGAGGGCCTTCGGCCGCGAATCGCAGCACGAGCGTGCGGATCGGTTCCTTCGGCGGGCCACGAATGCCGAGATCCTGCTGGGCACCGTGCGAGGTTCCTCGGGAAGGAGTTCGCGGAGCGGCCGGGCCGGATCGGCATCGAAGGCGGCGACCTCGGTGTCGGTCAGGGATGCGCCCACGCCGCAGGTGCGCATGCGGCCGCGCCACGCCTGGTGCGTGTACGGATGGACGCGCGGAACAGCGGCCCGGCGGCGTAGCCGGACGATCTCCTCGCCGTGGCGGGCGGCGACCGTACAGCTCGCACCCCGCGCGTGATCATTGCCTTGCCGGACAACGAAGGTCATCGCGTAACCGGTCAGGCAAGGGCTCCGGCGGTCCGCGTGAGTCTCGGAATTGCCTGCGCGCACCTTGAGGTCAGTCGCGGGGGGCGTGTGCTTCGTCGTGCGAGTCGATCAGGAGTACACCGCCGCCAGGGCGGGAGGCCCACCCGGGCCGAGTGGTTCGGCCAGGAGGATCGGTGTCTGCGCCATGAAACGGGGACGTCCGGTCAGGTTGCGTTGAGCGGCGTGGACGAGGAAAGGATGGCAGATGTAGGCGTCCCCCGGCTCGCCTGTCGCGTAGGCCAGTGGCCTGCCAGAAGTGCCGGCGTCGATGAGCGGTCCGGCGGTGAACGGGTCCATGGGTTCCTCGGAGAGGATCCGCGGCAGGTCGTGATGTGATCCGATCCGGATTCTGGTGGGCGCGTCGTCCGGGCCGACTTCGGACAGCAGCGTCAGGAGCAGGAGTGTATGAGGCCTGGTTGATACCGCCCACCGGCCGTCCTGCAGGGGGACGCTGGCGTCGATGTGCCAGCCGTCATCGTTGGACGCTTCGGCATGAGGGAAGCGGACGGGGATGTTGCCGAGCGTGAACTTCGGCGACCAGCCCCCGGGCCCCGCGACGGCATCCAGCGCCCGAGCGAGGACCTCGCTGGTGGCGATCTGTCCGAACGGGCCCTCACGCGTCAGGTCCGCCGTCCACACCACCGGCTGGGTCCACGTCGAAGGATCATCGGGCAGTGGCCCGATCCGCTCCCACAATCTCGCACACGCCTCGTCCGCGACCTCGCGCGGAACCACCGCAGGCACCTTGACGTATCCGTCACGCATGAAAGATTCCACCGCAGAAAGCTACGACAACACCGCTCTCGATTCATCCTATTTTCTAGCGTGCACCGGTTATCCATCTGCTCGTCCGGGCGGCCGGGGCAGGGTGGCCGGGCGGCCGCCCACCGGGTTCGAGCGGTACGAAGCCCATGACGAGCGCACCCGACGTCTCACCCGCCTGATCGTGAACACCCCGTCACTGGCCGCCCGGCGTCGGGAAGAGAACGCCCGATGGCAGGAACTCCTCCGGCCGGAGATCGCACGTCGTCTCGGAGCCGATCCAGCCGACGATTCCGACCCGCGCGCCAAGGCGGTGATCGCCGCCGCCCTGGGGTGCGTCGAGGCGGCTCTGACCGCGTGGACCGCGAACGCTCAGCCGCAAGCGCTCGCAAAGATCCTGGACCGCGCCATGCAGGCCCCTTCCGGCCTGGAATGAGGGCGAGGACGCGCGTGAGAGACGTCCGCAACTCCGTGCGGGCCGTCCTGGCTCACCGGACTCGAGCGCACTGACCGAGTGGACACATACAGAAGCACTCGCACCGTAACCCGAGTGGGGCCCGGGGGAGTACATACGGTGACTCTTTGAATTCAGGGCTGAGACAATTCGCGACAGTTAGCCATGTGGTCTCACCAGTAAAGTGCGAATTGGCGACTCTGTTCGAGGCGTCACTGGGCTGTGAGTGACTGCCTGTGGCAACCGGCGGCGATAAGGCGGCCGGGTGCCGGTAGGTCGGCGCAGAGCAGGAGGCGGGACGATCCACCGTTCGGGGTGGGTCTTGAAGTGCGAGGCGCGTGACCGGGCGCTCCAGGGTTCCCGGCCTCGGTGGTCACTTACACTGCGCCGACAGCGCGGGTGGTGATTCCGGTGCCGGCCACGCGGAGACCGGGCCGGGGTGGCCGACGTCGGCGGCCAGGAGGTTGCTGCTGTCGCCGGGCGTGAACGGCGATCCGGGATGCCGGTGTGGGCGAGGTCGGGCCGGACTGCGCGTGCCACTCCCCGCCACTTTCACTTTATATCAGATTCGTGCGTCTCATGAGGCGCCAGAAAGTGCTTCATACTTGCCCGTTGCGAACCGACCCGACGAACGATGGAGCAACGGAATTGGGTTACGTGCTGGGTTTCGAGGAGATCGACTCGACGAATATCGCAGACGTCGGCGGAAAGGGAGTGCACCTGGGCGAGCTTTCGCGAATCAATGGCATCCGCGTACCGGACGGCTTCTGCGTCACGACAGACGCCTTCCAGCGGATCGTGGCCGAGGCGCCGTCGATCGACGCTCAGCTTGACCGGCTGTCGCGCGTGAAACCGGACGACCGTGCGGCGATCCGCACCTTGAGCGCCGACATCCGCCGCGTCGTCGAAGGCGTCGCGGTTCCCGACGATCTTGTGGCAGCGATCAGCGAATCGCTCGCCCGACTCGGGGAGCAGGCCTCCTACGCGGTGCGTTCCAGCGCGACGGCCGAGGACCTGCCGACCGCATCCTTCGCCGGCCAGCAGGACTCGTACCTGAACATCGTGGGCCTACCGGCGATCCTTCGGCACGTCCGAAGGTGCTGGGCCTCGCTGTTCACCGAGCGGGCAGTGACCTACCGGCGTCGTAACGGCTTTGACCACCGCAAGGTGCGGATGGCCGTGGTCGTACAGCAGATGGTGTTCCCGGACGCGGCCGGGATCCTCTTCACCGCGGACCCCGTGACCTCGAACCGGAAGATCGCCACTGTGGAAGCCGGTTGGGGGCTCGGCGAGGCGCTGGTCTCCGGCCTGGTCGCCGGGGACGTCTACACGGTGCGCGACGATCAGGTCGTCAGCACGGCGGTCGCCACCAAGCCGCGGTTCGTCCAGGCGTCGCCGGGAGGCGGTACCCAGGACGCACCGATCGAACCGTGGCGGCAGACGCAGCCGGCTCTGACGGATGCGCAGGTCGTGAACCTGGTGCGGCTGGGCCGGCACATCGAAGCGCACTTCGGCAGGCCCCAGGACATCGAATGGTGCCTGGTCGGCGATGACTTCCACATCGTCCAGAGCCGGCCGATCACCACCCTGTTCCCCATCCCGAGGGCCGACGACCAGGAGAACCATGTCTACGTCTCCGTCGGTCACCAGCAGATGATGACCGACGCGATGAAGCCGCTGGGACTCTCCCTGTGGCAGCTGACGACCCCACGGCCGATGCACGAGGCGGGCGGCCGGTTGTTCGTCGACGTAGCCCCCGTCCTGGCGACGCCCGCGGGTCGCGCGAACCTCCTCGGGACCCTGGGGAGGTCCGACCCGCTGATCCGGGACGCGCTACAGACCGTCCTCGACCGCGGCGACTTCATCCGCTCACTTCCGGACGAAGATTCCATCGCCGCACCCGCCGGTGACTCACCCGCTCCGATCGAGACCGATCCGGCCGTTGTCACCCAGCTGATCCGACACAGTCAGGCGTCCGTCGCCACCCTGCGGAGCGAGATCCAGGCTCTGTCCGGACCGGCGCTGCTCGACTTCATCCTGGCCGACATCGCAGAGCTGAAGCGCATCCTGTTCGATCCGCAGGGCATCCAGGTGATCATGGCGGCGATGGAGGCGGCCTGGTGGCTCAATGACCGCCTCGAGGAGTGGCTGGGCGAGAAGAACGCGGCCGACGCGCTCACGCAATCCGTCCCCCACAACGTCACGTCGGAGATGGGGCTGGCGCTCCTCGACGTCGCGGACACAATCCGACCGCACGCGGACGTCGTGACGTTCCTGCACCGCGTCGTGGACGAAGGCCGGGAGGGCGACGGCTTCCTGAACGAGCTGGCCGGGCTGGCCGGCGGACGGGAAGCACGTGACGCCATCCGGGGCTACCTCGACGAGTACGGCATGCGCTGCGCGGGCGAGATCGACATCACCAGAACGCGCTGGAGCGAGCATCCCGCCACGCTCGTGCCCACCATCCTCGGCAACATCAAGAACTTCGAGCCGGGTGCCGGCAAACGACACTTCGAGCAAGGACGCCTGGAGTCACGACGGAAAGAACAGGAACTTCTGACGCGATTGCGCGCCCTGCCCCACGGGGAGCAGAAGGCCGAGGAGACCAAGCGGATGATCGACCGCGTCCGCACCTTCGCCGGATACCGGGAGTACCCCAAGTACGGCATGGTCAGCCGCTACTTCGCCTACAAGCAGGCGCTGCTGCGGGAAGCCGATCGCCTCGTCCGCTCAGGCACCCTGCGCGAGAAAGAAGACATCTTCTTCCTCCGGTTCTCGGAGCTGCAAGAAGTCGTGCGCACCGACGACGTGGACGCCGAACTCATTCTGGAAAGGCGGGAGGCGTTCCGATCGTACGAGGCGCTCACACCGCCCCGGGTCCTCACATCGGACGGCGAGGCCATCACCGGCCAGTACCGGCGTGAGGACACCCCGCCCGGCGCGCTGGCCGGCCTCCCGGTATCGGCCGGGATCGTCGAGGGCCGTGCCCGTGTCGTCATGGACATGGCACAGGCCGACCTGGAGGCGGGCGACATCCTGGTCACCGCCTACACCGACCCCAGCTGGACCCCCCTGTTCGTCACCGTCGCCGGACTGGTGACGGAGGTAGGCGGCCTTATGACGCATGGGGCGGTGATCGCGCGGGAGTACGGCTTGCCGGCCGTTGTGGGGGTGGAGCGGGCCACCCGGCTGATCCGGGACGGGCAGCGGATCCGCATTCACGGAACCGACGGGTACGTCCAGATCCTCCCCTGACCCGTCGCCTCGGACCCGGGACTCCAGCACTCGAGGTGGGCCATCTTCGGCACCGTCGCGCTCTACGGGAGCGGCAATTCGCGACAATGGTTTGTATTGCCAACCACCATGGAGGTGGTTGGCAATACAAATCATCTTCAGGGGGTCGCCATGCACGCCGCCGTCATCCCGGCAGTCGATGTCCCGCCGGTCTATCGCGACCACCCCGGCCCCGCGGAACGTCACGGCGACTAGATGGTCGTTGAGGTCCTCGCGGCCGGCCTGCATCATCTGGCCAGGGCAAAGGCGAACGGCTCGCACTACTCCGGCAACGGCGTGTACCCGCTCGTCCCCGGCGTCGACGGCGTAGTGCGCGACAAGGAGGGCAACGTCCGCTACGTGGCCCTGGATGACACAGCTCTGGGGACGTTCGCCGACCGCACCCTCATCGATCCTCGCCGCAGCGTGATCCTGCCCGACGGCATCGACCCCGTGCGGATCGCCGCCGCGATGAACCCGGCCATGTCGTCCTGGGTCGCGCTGCGCCGACGCGTCGACTTCCACGCCGGTCAGCGCGTCCTCGTCCTCGGCGCCACCGGCAGCGCCGGACGGATGGCCGTCCAGCGCGGCGCTCTGCGCGCCTGGGGGGCGCAGCTCCGCCCGCACATGACCTACTACCAGGCCAACGGCGTCGAACAACGGTATTTTGTCACCCCCGGCAACCAGCGGCAGATCACCCTCCGGCCGGTCATGGTGCGCAGCCTCCGGCTCCCGGTGATCGGCAATGCCTTGCGCTCCCTGCGAAGCAGCAGCAAGTCCATCCGAGAAAGGGAACTGGACATCGCCCACGCCGGCTGACAAGAGCCCGGCCCGCATGTACGCACTCGAACGGCGACGCTCATTTGGGGAGGGGCGCAGGCTGGCGACGCCGGCGGTCACAAGGTGTGGGTGGCAGTCGCCGGAGCGGCGTGCTCTGTACGGAGAACATCCGGGTCCCGGGGTTATGGCGACGTTGGTGGGCTCAGGGAACCGTGGGGTCACTCCTTACCTGATGGCTGGGACATCTTCGGGAGCGGAGAGCCCGTTCGGAGTGCCGGCCGAACAAAGAGTGGTATTACTGTGAGTTACCGAGCGATCCAATTGCGTCACGGAAAGGCGTGGCCGCGAGGGCCCACTCCGGTGCGCAGTCGGCCGTCTGCCAGTCCGGTGAAGCACCGTTCCGTCGGGATGCGACATCACCAACAGGGCCGGGGCCGTGCGCACCGGTCTCCACAGGAGGAGAATCTGTGATCTCGAAGAGCAAGAAGAACGCCCGTTCCATGGCCGTGGCGCTTGTCGCAGCCGCCGCCTTCACCGTCACCCTCCCGGGTGGCACCGCCTTCGCCATCGACCACGTCCAATGCGTTGGCGGCGAGAACTTCCTGAAGATCTGGTCGCACCTCGACGGCCGCCAGAGCGTCGACTGCTACGCCAATGCCGGAAGGACCGACTTCGGCGGATGGTGGGTCGACCGGATCTCCACGGGCAACAACGACTTGATCTACTACGACGCCAACGGCGACTCGGTGAAGATCGAGCGCTGGCACGACGTCACCTTCCCGAACCGTCCTCCGAAGGTCGTCGCCATCCAGATCGTGTGACACGTTGACATCTGGCTGCCGCCGGAATCGCCGGCCGGTCACGTCCCGCAGGCGTGACCGGCGGGCCTTTCAAGATTATTTCAGCCCGCCTCGCGTTCGGCCGCCTGGAGCCGCCGCCACTTCGCCATCGACTGCTTGATCTCCTCGCGCATGAACGCGAAGAACTGACGGGTCTCGTCCAGCCGTCGCCCGGCGGGGGAGTCGAGCCCCAGGAGTGCGGTGCCCTCGTCGGCACCGGCCTGCACCCGGACCAGCACCGGGTCGGACTGGCTGATGTAGTGGCTCCAGGTGTGCTCGTGGATCCGGCAGAAGTCGTGCCGGGTACCGGGTTCGCGGCCACGTTCGACCAGTCGCACCTGCACCAGGTATTTGACCGCCCCCGAGATCGCCGACGCGCCGACGTCCAGTCGCTCGGCGAGCTCAGCGGCCGACAGCTTGCCGGAGTCGGTGACCAGCAGCGCGGCATAAACGCGCGAGGCCATCCGGGGCATGCCGGATTCGACCATGATTTGCGCGAACCGTTCACGGAAATCCGCGATGGCGCCCTCGTCCGCTCGCGTCACCGCAGCTCCCTTCCTTATCGTGGCCCTCACAGTTAGATTATTCAAATATTTCACGAAATTCGTGAAATCAGAGTAGCATCGCTGTTGTGGAGACCGAGCTCGTCGGGGTGCAGAAGACTCTCAGCCCCGTCCTCAAGGCCAAAGCTCTGGACAACCGGCTGCCGGACCCGATCCTCGGCGATGAGTACGCCGAGCAGGTGATGCGCCGCCTCGACCCCGGCTACGACAAGCGCAGATTCGGCTCCAGCCAGCTGGGCCTCGCGGCGGTGGTCCGCGCCAGAGCCCACGACGACTGGGCCCGGAGCTTCCTGGCCGATCACCTCGACGCGGTGGTCCTGCATCTGGGCTGCGGCCTCGACGCCCGGGTGTACCGGATCGACCCGTCAGCCACCGTCGACTGGTACGACCTGGACTACCCCGCCGTCATCGAACTGCGGCAACGATTCCTGCCGCCCCGCGAGCACTACACCCTGATCGGCTCCAGCGTCACCGACCCTGCCTGGCTGGAACGCATCCCTCGCGGCCGGCCGGTGCTGATGATCGCCGAGGGGTTGGTGCCCTACCTGACCGAGTCGGACGTCCGGCGGCTGCTGACCAACGTCGTCGGCGCCTTCCCCGCCGGCCAAATCCAGATCGACACGGTACCGGTCTGGGCGTGGCGCACCTCGAGATGGGATCCCACGCTGCGCAGGTATGGCGCCCAGTTCCACTGCGGCTTCGACAACCCGGCCGCGCTCGCTGAGTGGCACCTGAGGCTCGAGTACGTCGACGAGGCGCCGATGTACGACTCGCCGATACTGATGGCCAAGGCCCCCGCGAACATCCGCCGCGTATACCGCCTCATGAACCTGCTGCCGGGCATGAAACAGTCCACCCGCATCGTGCGCTTCCGGTTCTGAGTTCAGGCTGGCGAAACCCGATCAACATCTCCCCGGTACCACAGAAAGCCCGTACGACTAGGGGATCCCCAGCCGCTGTCGGCCCTCTGGTGGCTGACGGAGAACCTGTCGGGCGTTGCCCCCTCATCGACGGGTGCCACAGGTGAGGCGCCCAAGGGCATCAAGCCACCGATGCCGGCCTGGTGGTTCGGGCATCTGGGCGGTGATGTGGAACTCGAGGCACGGCGCGTGCCGCGCCACCGGGTGTGGCGCCCCTTCGATCGCATCTACGCGACCTATGTCCGCCGCACCGCCGGCGGCTCCATCGGGCCTGGCGCACAGATCGCCAACCGTGAATACCTCGCCCGCAAACGGCGCTACAAGGCGCAGGTGGTCACGATGGTGGAGAGGCTCGGCTAGGAGATCTTCGCGCAACTCGTCGATCGGCTGACCTTCGGTGGCAACGATAGCGGACGGGCCGGAGATCGCACTGCTCATGGGCTTCACCGGCCGCCCGGAGTTCGAGGTGTGGCGGCCGGGAGAGTACCCCTTCGACGGCCCCGAGTGGTCCTGACGTCATCGTCCCCGGCGCGGACACTTTCACCGCGCACAGCCTGACGCCGCGGGCGTCCCCGTCTCCGTCATCGCCAAGCAGGGCCGCTGGGCCCCCGCCTCTCCCGTCGTCCTGCGCTACATCGGCGATCTGCTCGCCGCTACGGTCGATCGTCGCGGGAATCTTTCGATGCGCTCACCGCGATCAGCGGATGAGGGCGTAGCAGGTCGGTGCCCGTCAGTGGTGGTAGGCATGGACGACGGCGTGTCCCCTGCCCCGGCCGATGACCCACTTGTTGATGGGCGTGGTGACCAGGAAGGCCACCAGGAGGGCGAAGGCGAGGGTTCCCCAGAACAGGCCGGAGGTCAGCCCGGCGTCCATGGCGCCGGGAACCGCGACCATGACGGCGTTGTCGACGATCTCCATGACGAGAATGGACAGGGTGTCGGCCGCCAGCGCTAGCCGCAGGGCCTTGCGCCAGTTGACGCCCGCCTTGCGCAACCCGACCAGGGTGAGCGCGTAGCCGAAGAAGAAGGCCAGCACAATGGCCAAGATGATGGTGGGCACGTTCGGCCATCCCAGAGCCGTGCCGATCGCCATGCCGAGCACCTCACCGATGGCACACCCGGTGAGGCAGTGCAGGGTCGCCGACGAGGCCACCCGCCAGGTGGCCTTCCGCGCGTGGCCGGCGTGCCCGTGGTCATGCCCGTGGGGCTCCTCGTGTCCGGCGCGACTCTTGGAGTCCATCGATTCCGCCATCCCAGCCTCCCGGCTCGCGCATCTTTTCCCAGTCCCGGCCACCCTATACGGGTAAGGGGTATGCGGACAACGCTTTTCACGTCAGGAGGCTGCGGGTATCGGGCCCGCCACGATCGCGAACCCGGCGATCGGCGGGCCGGTGGCGGAAGCGACGCATGCCAGGCATCTACGACGGCCAGTAGCATTAGATGATTCGCCGCCAGATGGGAGTCTCACCTGATGCGTGGTCTGGGAGACCTGGAGTCCACGGTCATGGAGCGCCTGTGGTCGTATCACCGGCCGGCGTCGGTCAGGGACGTGCTCGAAGATCTCCGTCGCGAGCGGGACATCGCCTACACGACCGTCATGACGGTGATGGACAAGCTGCACAAGAAAGGCCTGCTCCGCAGGAAGCCGATCGGCCGGGCGTATGTCTACGAGACGGTGGCCAGCAAGGAGGCCTACACCGCCGGGCTGATGCGCAGCAGTCTCGCCTCCAGCGGAAACCAGGCGGCCACACTGGTGCACTTCCTGGAGCGGCTGACCTCCGAGGAGGCGACCGCACCGGAGGCCGCCCTGAAGGTGTATCCGCCCGAGGGCGCACACGATGGCCGCGGCCGCCCTCGCCCTGTACGCGGTGGTCGCGCTGCCCCGCCTGCCAGGCCGGGGCGGATGGGCTGATCGCGCACCTCGTCTGGCGATCTTCTCCGCTCCCGCCGTCACGATCCCGGGTGCGGCCCTGCGGTCCCTGGCTCCGGAGCAGGTCACCGCTGTCCTCGCTCACGAGCAGGCGCACCTGCGCGGGCGCCATCATCTCGTCCTGGCCGCCGCCGAGGCCTTCTGCCGAGCCTTCCCCCGTCTGCCGCTGTTCGCCCCGGCCCGGAGCGGGATCGCACGGCTGATCGAGCTCCTCGCCGACGATGTCGCGGCTTGCCGCCACCCGCGTATCCACATCGGTTCTCGGTGTTCTACCGTCCCGTCTCGCGCTGAACCCCCTTCACAGACCATGGCTCGATCGCTCCGGTTCGAGCGGCGGGCCGGCAGAGCCGCCGGTGCGCCGGCGGGTGATGATGGGAACGGGAGGAGACGATGACGAGGACAGGTGTGAACCATCCGATCTTCGCGCGGTTCTATGCCCGTATCAGCCAGGTGATGGAACGCGCAGGTCTGGCCGAGCGTCGGGAGGCGCTGCTGGCCGGGCTCTCTGGAAAAGTGATCGAGGTGGGCGCCGGCAACGGGTTGACCTTCGCCCACTATCCGCCGGCCGTTGCCGGGGTGCTCGCGGTCGAACCGGAGCCGCGTCTGCGCCGGTTGGCCCGGGTCAATGCCGGCAAGGCCCTCATACCGGTCGACGTTGTCGACGGTCTCGCCGACCGGTTGCCGGGCGAGGACGCGAGCTTCGACGCCGCAGTGATGTCCCTGGTGCTGTGCTCGGTTCCCGACCAGGCCTCGGCGTTGCGGGAGGTGTACCGGGTGCTTAAACCCGGAGGGCAGCTGCGTTTCCTCGAACACGTCCTGGCCGACTCATCTGGCATGATCCGCATTCAGCGTCTGCTGGACGCCACGATATGGCCCAGCCTGTTCGGCGGCTGCCACACCGGCCGCGACACTGCGGCGGCGATTGAGCGGGCAGGATTCACCCTTGAGCGGCTGGAACGGTTTCTGCTTCCCGAGATCCGCACGCCGTTGTCCTACCTCATCCTTGGGACGGCTCGCCGATGAGGGGGCCAGGACACGTCCTGGCCCCCTCATCGGCGAGCGGCCGCGGCGCGGCGCACCCATAATGCGATCCGGAACAAAGCGGTGGCGCGAACATCGGTCATGGTCGCGATCTCCGGCCTCTGCGCGGCTTTGATCGTCGCCGCCAGTTCCTTCACCTCCGCGTCGGAGGCGCGCGTCTCGGCCAGCCCTGCCATCTCCAGGGCCCGCTCGTGATGCGGGACCATCATCTGCGCGAAGGTGACGTCGACGTTGTTGAAGGAGGTCTGCGACTTCTGGCTTGCGGTAGGGACGGCAGCGGGAGCGCTGCTGGTCATGCCGGTGTGGCCGGTCGACGCATCGTCACCGCCTCCACAGGCGGTGAGCAGCGCGAAAGCGCCGGCTCGTGCCGTGGCGGTCACTGCGAGTCTGTGAAGGGCGGATCGGTTGGCGAACATCTCTGTGATCTCCTTCCGGTCGGTCGTATCTGCGTGCCGCTCGTCTGCGGGCGGATCCGTGGTGCCGTCCGCGCAGGTGATCGGCCTATACGCTTGAACTCCTCCCCGGCCTGAGGGCCGGAGACTCTCCCGTCGCGTCGCGGTCAGGCGGCGCGCGGGGGTTGACGCTTCACAGACCGGGCATTCCC
>NZ_JBFAOJ010000097.1:0-32953 GCF_040675205.1 Streptosporangium sp. NPDC049644
CCCTAGACCTTCGCCCCGTCCCTCCCGCTCGTTTTTTTGGCCCCCCCCTCCCCCCCCCCCGCGGCGGGGGCCCGCCCTTAGTCCGCGGGCCCCCCCCCCCCCCGCGCCTCCACGGCTGGAGGACCCGTGAGAGTTCTACCTGGATTCCGTGACTCAGGCTCGTGCGTTCGCCATCGTCCGGCACGCCTCGGCCCATGTCCGGCACGCGTCGGCGCACTCCTTCATCATCTGGTCGCTCTCCATGGACATGCACGCGTCGGCGCACTTGTTCGCGGCCTTCGCGCACATCGCGGACATCTCCTTCGCCATCGGCGACTGGCGCATCATCATGTCCGCGCAGAGACGGGTCATGTCGGCGCAGTCCATGAGCGGGCCGATGAGCGACATGTCGGCGTACCGTCCCCCCTGCATGAGGCAGTAGGTCATGGTCTGCTCGCAACGGCTGTGGCTCTCCAGGCACATGTCAATGTTCTTCTGTACCTGAGGGTTCATCTTCACCGCATGGCTCATGCTTGCTCCCCGTGTTCGTGACCGCTCTGCTTCGACGGCCGAAGATCTCGCACCAGTGTTGTGCCCCGCCGCGTGCCTCGGCCTCCCTGAAAAAAGCGGCTTTAATAGCCCATCGCGATAGTTTTGTGCATAAATTCACCTATGGTCTATAGGGTTAGTGGGAAAGTCATGGCGGTGGACGGCTCCTCCCAGATCCTGCGGGGAGCCGCCCACCGGACCCCGGGCCGGAACGCGTTCCGGCCCGGGGTCCCCCGCCACTCAGAGCTCAGAGCACGTCACTCAGAGCGCGTCACTCAGAGCACGGCGCCCGAACCCTGGCGGGCCGGAGCCGGGCCCTTCCGCTTGGGCTGCGGCGGCGCGCCGGGCCTGCGCTTCTCCAGCTCGATCGCCGCCGGCCCCGCGACCAGCGCGGAGGAGAGCGTGCCGACGATGATTCCGATCAGCAGCGCCACCGCGAAGTCGGTCAGCGAGTCGCCGCCGAGCACCGCCAGCGCGGCCAGGATGAACAGCGCGCCCAGACCGGTGTTGACGGTACGGGGCACGGTCTGCAGGATCGAGGTGTTGACCACCTCGGCGAACGAGCTCTTCGGCCGTGCGCCCCACAGCTCGCGGACCCGGTCGAAGACCACGACCTTGTCGTTGACCGAGTAGCCGATCACGGTGAGCATCGAGGCCAGGAACACCCCGTCCACCGGCTTGCCCAGCCACGCGAACGCGCCGATCACGATCGTCGCGTCGGCGACCAGGGCCACCACCGTGGCCAGGCCGAACGTCCAGCGGAACCGGAAGGCGAGGTAGGCGAGCTGTGCGGCGAGCGCGACGCCCAGCGCGATCAGCGCGTTGCGGCGCAACTCGTCCCCCAGGCTCGGCCCGATGAGCTCGTCGCGCTCCTTGGTGACCTGGCCGCCCTCGCTCTCCAGCGCCTTCTCGATCTTCACCACCTCGGCGGGGGTGATCTGACCTGTCCGTACGGAGATGTCCTCGCCGGAGGCCTGCACCACCGCGTTGGGGAACCCGGCCTTGCTGACCAGCTCGCGGGCGGCGTCGGCGCTCATCGGGGTGGTCGTGGAGTACTCCACGAGCCTGCCCCCGGTGAACTCCACGCCGAAGTCGAGCCCCCGCACCGCCACCCCGGCCACGGACGCGGCCACCAGCAGGCCGGTGATCGCGAAGTACCCGGCGCGGCGGTTCATCAGGTTCGGCTTGCGGATGTTCAGCCAGGCGCGGACCCGCCCGATGTCGGACAGGCCGGTCATCCGGGGTCGTGCGGACACCGCCTTGAACCTCACCGCCCACTGGGCCAGGACGCGGGTGATGACCATCGCGGTGATCAGCGAGGCGATCACACCGATGCTCAGCGTGACGCCGAAGCCGCGTACCGGGCCGGAGGCCAGGAAGAACAGCAGCCCGGCGGCGAGCAGGGTGGTGATGTTGGAGTCGGCCACCGCGCTCCACGCGTTGCGGAAACCCTTCTCCAGCGAGCCCCCGAGGTTGGGCGTCTCGGCGTACTCCTCACGTGCCCGCTCGAAGACCAGCACGTTGGCGTCGACGGCCATGCCGATCGCCAGCACGAAGCCCGCCAGTCCCGGCAGGGTGAGCGTGGCACCGAGCCCCACCAGCGCCGCGTACGAGATGAGGGCGTAGCAGGCCAGGGCGATGGCGGCGAGGAGACCCACCAGCCGGTAGATCACGATGATGAACAGCGCGGTGAGCGCGATGCCGATGACCGCGGCCCAGGCACTGGCCTGGATCGCGGCGGCGCCGAGCGTCGGGCCGACGGTCCGCTGCTCGACGATCTCGACGGGCACCGGCAGCGAGCCGCCCTTGATCAGCAGGGCCAGCTCCGAGGCCTCCTCGGCGGTGAAGGTACCGGTGATCTGGGTGGTGTTACCCGGCAGGCCGACCTTGCAGCCGACGTCCTCGTTCACCTGGGGCGAGACGATCACCTTGGAGTCGAGCACGATGGCGATCCTGCGCCTGGGGTCGCCCGGCTCGTTGCAGGCCGCCTCACCGGTCAGCTTGGCCCACGCCGCACGTCCCTGGTCGCGGAAGTCGACGGTGACGAACCAGCCACTGCCCTGCTGGGCGTCGATCCCGGCCTCGGCGCCGCCGACGCCGTCGCCGGTGAGGGCGGCCGGCCCGATGTGCAGCGGGACGCCGCGATCGTCGGGCAGGATCTGCTCTCCCTTGCCCGGCTTGGTCTCCGCTCCCGGGTCGGGGGCGCCGAGGACGGGGTGGAAGGTGAGCTGCGCGGTCTTGCCGATGACCTCGGCGGCCTTGGTCGGGTCCTGCACACCCGGCAGTTCCACGATGATGCGCCGCTCGCCGGAGCGGGCCAGCGGCGCGTCCGCGACGCCCAGGCCGTCGGCCCGGCGGCGGAGCACCTCAAGGGTGCGGTCGGTGGCCGCGGCGTCGGCCTTGACCGTCGGCGAGTCCTGGGTCTCCAAGACGAGTTGGGTACCGCCGCGCAGGTCGAGACCGAGGCGCGGCGACATTGTCAGGGCTATGTACAGCGAGGTGGCGATGACGGCGAGCGCCGCTATCGCGCGTACCACCGGGGCACGCGACATGGAAGCCTCCACAGGCTGGGGGAGTTGTCCGAGGTCATGCCGGAAGAGCGTTCAGGTATGACGGCACGCTCCGCGTACGGAGGGAGCGCCTTTCGGCTACGGGCAGGCGTTCTCCGCATACCTGAGAAGACGCCTTCCGCGTTCGGTCACGGGAAGGCGTTTTTCGCGTATGACGAAGAGACCCGGAGCGGTTCCGGGGTGTTTCAACCGGTTGTGGAGGTGGGTGGTGCGCGCCCCGGCCTGACGAGCAGGGCCGCGAGCGGACGGCTGTCCTCGTCACCCGCCGGGCGGGTGAGCGGGCCGACGGCGAGGAACAGGTGCCTGAGGTCGGTGGGCGGGGTCGCGAGCGGGTGACCGCCCCCGCCGCCCGTACCGGCCCCGATGCCGGCGAAGCCGGAGACCAGGGAGTGCCGCTGCACGCCGTCCAGGAGCGGGCGCGACAGCGGCTGATGCTCGCCGACGGCCTGCACGACCGCGGCGTGCCGGGTGAGGGCGGCGGTGCTCCCGCCCAGCCCTCCGGAGACCAGCAGCGGCAGCAGCAGGCTCAGCAGCCAGCCGAAGGGCGCGCCGCGCCTCAGCTGTCGCATGATCTCCTCCTGGCCGTCATCGCTGTCCACCGTAGCCCTTCGGGGCCGCTGCGACCCCCCTCGCGTCAACTCCGCGGTGCGTTACCCCATAAATGAGTAAAGGGAGGGTAGTGCGGACGCATGCGACTCACCCATACGGCCGACCTCTGGTGGAAGAACGCGGTCGTCTACTGCCTGGACGTGGAGACCTACAAGGACGGGAACGGTGACGGCATCGGTGATTTCCGCGGCCTCACCCAGCAGGTCGATCACCTGGAGCGGCTCGGGGTGACCTGCATCTGGCTGATGCCGTTCTTTCCCAGCCCGAGCCGCGACGACGGCTACGACATCAGCGACTTCTACTCGGTCGACCCCCGCCTGGGCAGCCTGGGGGACTTCGTGGAGTTCGTCAGGACGGCCAGGGACCGCGGCATGCGGGTGATCGCCGACCTGGTGGTCAACCACACCTCCGACGAGCACCCCTGGTTCGTCGAGGCCCGCTCCAGCCGGGACTCCGCCAAGCGCGACTGGTACATCTGGCGGGACGAGCCAGGGCCGGTGGACCCCGGCGCGATCGTCTTCCCCGACAAGGAGGACAGTCTCTGGGAGCTGGACGAGAAGACCGGCCAGTACTACTACCACAGCTTCTACCGGTTCCAGCCCGACCTGAACACCGGCAACCCGGAGGTCCGCGACGAGATCGCACGCATCCTCGGCTTCTGGATGGAACTCGGCCTGTCCGGCTTCCGGGTGGACGCGGTGCCGTTCCTGATCGAGGACATCGGCGGCGACCCGCACGAGTTCCTCGCCGACCTGCGCGCCTTCATGAACCGCCGGGACGGCACCTCGATCCTGCTGGGCGAGGTCAACCTGCCCTACCCGGACCTGATGAGGTTCTTCGGCGACAGCGGAAACGGCGACGAGGTCACCATGTGCTTCGACTTCATCGCCATGCAGCGGTTCCACCTGTCGATGGCCCGCCAGAACCCCGAACTCCTCGCCGACGCCCTGCGCGAGCGGCCCGAGCCGCCCGACGACTCCCAGTGGGCCATGTTCCTCCGCAACCACGACGAGCTGACCCTGGACAAGCTCACCGAGTCGCAGAAGCAGGAGGTCTTCGACGCCTTCGGGCCCCAGAAGAACATGCAGGTCTACGACCGGGGCCTGCGCCGCCGCCTCCCGCCGATGCTCGACGGGGACATGCGGAGACTCAAACTGGCCTACAGCGTGCTGTTCTCCATGCCGGGCACGCCGGTGCTCTTCTACGGTGAGGAGATCGGCCTCGGCGAGAACCTGGAGGCCGAGGGGCGGATGGCCGTCCGGGTCCCGATGCAGTGGTCGGCCGGCGGGGGCTTCTCGGCCGATCCGAAGACCCCGGTGGCCTCGCCCACCGGCAGGTACGGCCCGCGCAACGTCAACGTCGCCGACCAGCGCCGCGACCCCGACTCGCTGCTGCGCTGGATCATGCTGCTGATCGAGCGCTACCGGGAGTCACCCGAGCTGGCCTGGGGGACCTACGAGATCCTGGACGCCGGGGACGAGGCGGTGCTGGCCCACCGGGCCGACGCCGACGGGCGCACCGTGGTCGCCGTCCACAACTTCGCCGACCGCGAGGCCCAGGTGGAGCTGACGCTCGACGGACTCGACCACTGCGAGGTCCTGGTCGACCTGCTGGTGGACGGCACCATCAAGCTGCCCGCCGGCGGCCGGGTGAAGTTCCCCCTGGAGCCGTACGGCACCCGCTGGCTCAGTGCCTCCGCCCCGGAGGCGCCCCCGAAGGGCGGCTCGGCCAAGAGGTGACCGACCGGTGAGGGGATCAGCCCTGAGCGGTCTCCGATCCGGTGCCGCCGGGCTCTCCCAGCTCGGTGAAGAGGGTGAGCTGGAGCCCGGCCGGGCCGTCGAGACGGGAGTTGAGCGAGTCCCACGGGGTCCGGACGGGCTCGGCGATCACCGTGGCCCCGGCTCCGGCCAGCTTCGCGGTGACGGCGGGGGAGTCGTCGACCTCGAACGCCACCCGGATGTGCCCGGCCACCCGCCGCCCCACCTCGACCCGGTCGATGAACTCCGCCTGCGAGGGATCGGCGATCTCCAGCGTGGCCCGGCCCGCCTCCAGGATCGTCACCCTGCCGTCGGGCGAGGAGTAGGCGGCCCGCTCGGGCAGGCCGAGCACGTCGCGATAGAAACGCAGCGCCTCCTCGTAGTCGGCGGCGGTGACGACCAGGCGCATCTCCCGGGCGGTCATAACGGCTCCCCGCATGGTCAAAACGGCCATTTCGTGAGGGACAGCGTGATCGGCACATCCGGTATTCCTCGCCCGGCTCCCGGCGGGTACGGGTGATCTCCGAGGTGTCGTGGCTCAGGGCCGGTGCGGGTGGTCGCGGCGCGGGTCCCGCCTGGTCTTGAGCCTGTCCAGGTGGTGGATCAGCTCGTCGCGGACCTCCGCGAGCGCGGCGGGCAGATCCTGCTCGTAGGAGTGGGCCACCAGCGGCTCCGTGCCCGGGAGCACGCATTCGAGCGTCACCCGCTGCTGGGGTGTGTCGCGGTCCTTGACGCTCAGCCGCAGCTCCACCGCGTCGCCGGGGTAGGAGAGCAGCCGCTTTCCCAGCCCGGCCAACCGCTCGATGATCCTCTGACGCTCGCTCTCGGCGAAGCCCGTCCCGAACCTGAGCCGCTCGGCGACGACGTCCTGTTCCTCGGCACTCGCATCTGTCATCGTCGACAGCCTCCTCTGGGTGTGGTCACAACATTACATTCAGTCATCATCGTCATCCTGGGCGGCGCCGAGGTGACTTTCCTCTCCGTGTCGCAGGGTCGGTGTCCCGGCTGCGGTTTCTCTCGCTGTAGGGGGGCTAAAATCCCAGTCGGTGTCGAGCGCGAGGAGAACGGTCCCGGATGGATCTGGATACGCTGCGTGATGTTTCCGAGCTGAGTGACCCCATTGAGCGCGCACGGGTTCTGGGCCGTCTCATGACCGAGGAGCAGGAGCGCCTGGAGGAGGCGGCGAAGATGCGCCGCCAGGCGATCGCCGAGGCTCGGGACTCCGGCATGGGCCTGGAGGAGATAGGAGCCCGCCTGGGCGTCTCCCCCGGCCGGATATCCCAGATGCGGAAGGGGCCGACGGCCCGTGCCCCCGAGGGGGCGGCGGCCCGCGCTCCGAAGGTGCTGGTCCGGCGGGCACTGCCGACCGACCCCGCCGTGCGCGCCTCCGCCTCCCTCTTTCTCGTCGAGGCGGAGCGGCAGGGGATCAGGCCGGACCGCAGAATGCTCTATGTCGGCCCGGAGCCGGCGAGTGATCACGTGGCGGCCTGCCTGCGCGTCGAGCCCGGCACCGAGGTGATCGCCCGCCGGAAGATGATGACGGCCAACGAGGTTCCGGTACGGATCGCCACCAGCTACTTCCGGGCGGACCTGTTCGGGGGAACGCGCATCGCCGAGCCCGAGTTCGTCAAGCCGTCGCTCCAGTCGGCGCTGGTCGCCCTCGGGCACGTCTTCGGCCATGCCGAGGAGAACCTGACGGCTCGCCCGCCGACATCCTTCGAGTACGACACCCTGGAACTCGAACCGGGGGAGTGGGTCGTACAGGTCCTTCGGGCCGGTTACTCCAGCGAGGACACGCCCGTCCACGTCCTGGAGACGATCTGCGCCGCGAACAGGCACATCTTCTCGATCGGCCAGGTCACCGGGTACGACGAGTTCTGACCGTCACACCCGTCCACCGCCTGATCGTCGAGATCCGGCTCCCCGTACCGTCGAGATCGGAGAGAACGCTGTGACAGTCACGGCCGTGACGCGGCCCCCCGGGGCCGTTCCCGCCGGGCGGTTACCCGCCTACGTCTACGACCTGGCCGAGCTCGACGCCCATGCCGGGGCCGTCCGGGCCGCGCTGGGAGACGTCGAGCTGTACTACGCGGTCAAGGCCAACCCCGACCCGGAGCTGCTGCGGACGCTCGCTCCGCACCTCGACGGCTTCGAGGTCGCCTCCGGCGGGGAGCTCGCGCACGTGCGGGAGCACTTCCCGGACGCGCCGGTCGCGCTGGGCGGCCCCGGCAAGACCGACGACGAGCTGTTCAGCGAGGTCACCCGCCTGCATGTGGAGAGTCCCGGCGAGCTGCGCCGCCTGCTCGCCTCCGGGCGCTCCGCCGACGTGCTGCTCAGGGTCAACCTGGACATCCCGATCGAGGGGGCCTCGCTGGCGATGGGGGGCGGCGCCACCCCGTTCGGGATGGATCCCGCGGGGATCGCCGAGTGCGTCGCGCTGCTTGAGAGCCAGGACGCCGTACGGTTGCGCGGGATCCACGCCCACCTGGCCAGCGGGCTCGACGCGCCCCGGATGCTGGAGCTGGCGGCGGCGGTCCTGGACTACGCGCGGACGCTGGGGGTGGGGGAGATCAATCTCGGCGGCGGCATGGCCGTCTCGTACGCCGACCCCGGGGCCCGGTTCGACTGGCGGGCCTACGGGGAGGGCCTTGGGCGGCTGCGCCGTCCCGGGGAGACGCTCAGGATCGAACCAGGGCGCTCGCTGACCGTCTACTGCGGGCGCTACGTGACGCGCGTCATCGATGTCAAGCGCGTCCACGGCGAGCTGTTCGCGGTCGTGGCGGGCGGGACCCACCACATCCGCACCCCCGCCACCAAGGGCCACGACCAGCCGCTGGTCATCACGGAGCCCGGTGAGCCGATCACGATCGTCGGCCAGCTCTGCACTCCCAAGGACGTCCTGGCCCGCCGGGTGCCCGTCGCGCTGAAGCCCGGTGACCGGGTGGAGTTCACCATGGCGGGCGCCTACGCCTGGAACATCTCCCACCACGATTTCCTGATGCACCGGAAGCCGAGCTTTCACTACCTGTCCCCGGAGGGGTCTCCGACCCGAGTGTGAGGATGCCGCCAAGTGCGCATATGCTGCGCTTCACCGCTTTCGTGGATAAAAGGGAGAAGCTCGCCGTGTACAAGGAGTTCGCAATCGAGGCCGTGGTCTGGGTCATCCCCGTGGCAGTGCTGCTCGGGCTTGCTTTCATGATCACTGCCTGACCTGGACGCGGCCGAAGAGCCACCACAGCCACACCTGTGACGCCACCAGCAGGGGAGTGAGCAGCAGCATCGAGGGAGTGAGCAGGGCGAGCGTCGCCGGGTCCGCCAGGTGCTCCGCCAGTGGCAGGCGGGCACCGGCCAGCAGGCAGACCAGAGCCATCCCGCCCGACGTCAGGGCGTAGACCGTACGCCCGGCCGAGGGCCCGGCGAACCGCCGGGCCCGCTCCCGAGGGGCGCCGTCGAGTCGGAGCCCGGCCAGCGACAGTCCGTGGGCGGCGAACAGGACGGCCCCCAGCGGAGCGGCGACCAGCGCGCCGGGACCGACGGTGAACCCGTCGCCCATCCCGACGAGGATGAGCCCCCAGCTCAGCACCGCCAGCCAGCTTCCCGCGACCACGGCGCCCTCGCACCAGGCCCGCCAGGCGGCCCGGTCCACCCGCCCGCGCAGCCAGATCCCCGCGTCGCGGGCGATCCAGCCGAGCAGCAGCGCGACGAACGGCAGGTACAGCCCGCTGAGCATCTCCCCCTCCAGCACGGGGAACGCGCCGATCAGTACGCCCACCGCGGTGACCAGCCAGACCTCGTTCGTCAGGAAGAACGGGGTGATGGAGGCGAGCACCCGGCCGCGTTCCTCGGGGGTGCGGCCGAGATATGGCAGCAGCATGCCGACCCCGAGATCCGCGCCCGCGAGGACGAAGTAGCCGACCGCGAAGAACGCGAGCAGGGCGATTTCCACAGCGATATCCCTTTGCGATGCGAGGCTGTCAGAAGGCCAGGACCGGAGTCGGCTCTGCCGGGGCCGGGCCGGTGGCGGGTGCCTCGGGGCCCTGGCGGGCGCCGCGCGCCAGGATCCAGGTGTTGACGGCCACCAGCAGGACGGAGAGCGTGATGAAGGCGATCAGCGAGAGGACCATCGTGCCCGGTGACAGGTCGCTCAGCGCGTCCTCGGTCTTGAGCAGGCCCTCCACCATCCAGGGCTGGCGGCCCACCTCCCGGAACACCCAGCCGGCGATCATGGAGACGAACGGCAGCGGGATCATCGCGATCAGCAGCACGTGCCAGGCCCGTGCCCCCAGTACCATCCGGTGGAACGAGGCGAGCAGGACGCTGAGCGCCGACACGAGCAGCAGCACCGTGAAGACACCCAGCATGATCATGGCGCCCAGCTGTGTCGGTGCGGTGGGCGGGATGTAGTCCCCCGGACCGTGGACGGCGACCATCTCGGCCTGCAACCGGGCGATCTCCTCCTCCCGACCGGCGAAGACGGCGGACTTCATCGGCTGGAGGGTCGGGAACTGCACGCCGCCGAACGCGGCGTTGGCCAGCAGCGCGGGCAGCGTGGTGAACACGCCGATCCGCAGGGACCTGCGGAAGAACTCCTGCTCGGCCGTCCCGCGGCGCAGGTGGTAGGCGCTCACCCCGGCGAGGAAGAACCCGGCGGTCACCAGGGCGCCGGAGAGGATGTGGGCGAACGGGAGGAGCGCGTCGGGGTTGGTGAGCACCGCCGCCGCGTCGGTGAGCCGCAGCGTCCCGTCCACGACCTCGGCACCGACCGGGTTCTGCAGGAAGCCGTTGGCGACGAGGACCCAGTACGCCGAGGCGTAGGCGGTGATCGTGACCACCCAGATCACGCCCAGGTGCGCCCAGCGGTTCAACCGGTCCCAGCCGAAGATCCACAGCCCCAGGAACGTGGACTCGACGAAGAAGGCGACGAGGGTCTCCATCGCGAGTGAGGCGCCGAACACGTTCCCCGCGAAGTGCGTCAGCCCGCTCCAGGCCATCCCGAGCTGGAACTCCATCACCAGCCCGGTGAGGATGCCCATCGCGTAGTTGATCACATACAGCCGTCCCCAGAACCGGGTCATCCGCAGGTGCGTGTCGGAACGCGTCAGCGTCGCCCGGGTCTGCGTGACCGCCAGCACCGTGGCCAGGCCCAGGGTGAGGGCCACGAACAGGAAGTGTGCCCCCGAGGTCACGGCGAACTGCAGGCGGGCGAGATCGAGCGTCTCCATGCCCTCATGCTTCCGGCGCGCTCACCGCCCGCGCGTCCCTCCCCGGGAGGCACCCGCCGTACTCCAGAAGTCGTGATCTCCGGCCGTGGCCGTACGACTTCCAGTGCACTCGCCCGGGTTTCCGCGCGGGTCCGGCCTCAAAGGGCGGCGGGGGCCGCCGGGCGGACCTGCGGGGTCATCGGGTCGCGGTGATCAGCTCGAAGGGGCCCGGCAGGACGGTGACGTCCCTGAAGCCGCTCTCTTCGAGCAGCCGCACGTAGTGCTCGATCTCGTAGAGGCGGCTGACACAGGTGTCGACGCCCATGAGGAAGTACGACCAGAAGAACTGCCCGGCGAGCCGGTCGGGGGTCCTGAACTCCTCGCAGATCAGAATCCGCCCGCCGGGGACGAGGGCCGCGTGCGCCTTCCGCAGCAGCGCCCGTGCCGTGGAGACCGGCCAGTCGTGCAGGACGCGGACGAACGACAGCGCGTCGTACCCGCCGGGCAGGGGGCCGTCGAGGAAGTCTCCGGCGACGAATCCGAGCCGCCCGCCGAGACCGCTCTCCTTCCTCGTACGGCTCACCAGCGCCTCCGCCGCGGGGAGGTTGAACACGTCCACCCGGAGGGCGGGCGAGCGTTCCAGCAGATGGGCGGCGAGGGTGCCGTCGCCGCCGCCGACGTCGAGCAGCCGGAGCGCCCGCTCGCCCCACAGCCACCCGGCGTGCGCGCGGAACGTCTCGATGACCGGGCCGAGACCCGCGGCCATGCTCTGCTCGAAGTCGGCCAGTTGCTCCTCGTCGCGCGGTGGCCAGCCGAAGGTGGCCGCGGGGATCGACATCTCGCCGCGCAGGACGTCGACGAGCCTGCCGTGCAGCAGGCGCCACGGATACCGGTCGCGGTCGCGCTCCAGCGAGCCGGGACCGGCGACGGCCTCCGCCGCCTGCCTCAGCCCGGGGACCGCCCGGTAGCGGACCAGGTCCAGCTCGTCGCCGCTCTGCTCCCGGTGGACGAAACCGAGGCTTTCCAGGCAGTCGAGCATCTTGTACAGCCGGCCTGGTACGACGCCGAGCCGCGCGCTGAGCTCGGACAGGGAGACGCCGTCCGTCCGGGCGCCGGCCTCGGCGCCGGACGGGGACTCGGGGTCGAGGGCGTCGGGGTCGAGGGCGTCGAGCAGGCCGAGGCGCAGCGCGGTCTCCACGACGTCCATCGCCTTCGTACCGTTGGCCAGAAGGCTCAGCAGAGCCCGTGGCGACAGGGTGGTGACGTTCATGCGGTGATCCGCTCCCGTTCCGTCTCGACGGCGTCCATGAAGGCGTCGACCTCGGCGATCGTGTTGTAGATGTGCGGCGCCACCCGCAGGGAGCCGCGCCAGCTGCACACCATGCCCCGGTCGACCAGTGACCTGCTCACCCGCTCGTCCCCGTCGAACCGCAGGCAGACGACGCCGCCGCGCCGGTGCGGCTCTCTCGGGGTCACCACCTCGATTCCGGCCGCGTCCGCGCGTTCCAGTACCCGGCCGGTGCACGCCAGCGAGTGCCCGCGGATCGTCTCGACGCCGATGCCGGACAGCAGGTCGAGGCCGATCCTGGACATCATCGGTCCCAGCGGCACCGGTGTGCCGGAGGCCAGGCGGCGGGCGTCCCCGGCCGGCTCGACCGGTGAGCGGAAGGAGGTCGGGTCGGCGCCGGCCAGCCAGCCGGTCGCCGCGGGTCGCAGGTCGGGGATGAGGTCGGGGCGCACGTACAGGAAAGCGGTGCCGGCCCCGCACATCCACTTGTGGGCACCGCCCAGCACGAAGTCGACGCCCAGTTCGGTGACGTCCAGGGGAACCGCGCCGACGGTCTGGTAGGCGTCCACGATGACGTACGCGCCCACGCTGTGGGCCCTGGTGACGATCCGCCGCAGGTCCAGCAGCGCTCCGGTGGAATAGCTGCCGTGTGAGACGCACACGCACCGGGTCCGCTCGTCGATGGCGGCCTCCAGCGCGGCCTCGTCGAACCCGGGACCCGAGCCCACGATCTCCAGCTCCGCTCCATACCGGGCGAACCCCTGCCAGATGAGCGGCACCGTGGGGAATTCCAGGCCGGTGGTGACCACCTTGCTGCGCGGGCCGCCGAAGTCGAGGCAGGTGCCGACCCTGGCGAGCAGCGTGCTGAGGTTCACGTCGGTCACGACGGAACCAGGGGGTGCGCCGAGGAAGGCGGCGAGGGCGTCGGCGTAGGCCGACGTCTGCGCCAGCCAGTCGCCCCACACCTCGTCCCGCCACCTGGTCAGCGTCCGCCAGTAGCCGCGCAGCACCTCCTCCACGCCCCGGGGGACGGCGCCGGTGGAGTTGCTGTTGAGGTAGACACAGGTGTCGAGCAGCGGGAACTCGGCGCGCAGCGACCTCGCCATCCGGTCGTGGTCCACGCCGTCCGTCCTGCCGGTGGGGATCATCAGGAGCCCTTCTCCGCGTGCCTGGACTCTCCGGGCACGTACCCGCCGCCGCGTTCCCAGGTGGCGGTCATCTCCTCGCGCACCTTCCACAGCCGCCGGAAGAGGGGCTGTGTCATGCGGCCGGTCAGCACCTGCGTCGGCACGCCGTCGAGCGCCGCGGTGCTCCGGCTGATGCCGATCGTCCTGCGGACGAGCATGAAGTGGGTGACGAGCCACATCTGGTAGGCCTCGTCCACGTCGAGGAGCAGCTCGAACGTGCGCTTCAGATCGCTGTGCCGGGCGTCCCGGGCCTGGTAGACATCCGCGGCAGAAACCTCGCGGCGGGCGGTCAGCCGGTCGAGCGCGTCCGATACGTACTGGGCCGCCACGTGCAGCCGGTTGTACCCCGGTGACTCCTGCCCACTGCCGTTCCCGAGATGCTGCCGGATCGTCTGGTACGAGTCGGGTGTCAGCGTCTCCAGGACCCCCAGCTCGTCGCGGAGGCAGCGGACGATGCGCGCGATCCGGTCCAGTCGCGCCGAGGCGTCCCAGAGCGCGTCCCGGTCCAGGTCGCCCACCAGTTCCGTCATCTCGTGCGCCAGCAGCTTCAGCCACACCTCCTGGGCCTGGTGGACCATCTGGAACATCAGCTCGTCGGAGGAGACGAGTTCGTCGGTGGCGGGTTGCAGGGAGAACAACTCCGAGGTCCGCACATACACCTCGTAGTCCAGTTTCCCCTCCCCGACGAAGGTTTTGAGGATCGGGTTGAAGATCGGCTCCGAAACCGCCCTGTGCAGTTCTTCCACGACGGGTTCGTTGAGTTCGACGTGCATGATTCTCCTCATGGGCATTGTCGGGCGGTCGTGGCGGTGCACCGTGCGCCGCGGCTCGGGCCCCCGCCGGACTCACGGGGCTGAGCGACCGGCTTTCTCCGACAATTCATTCGTGACATCAGAACGTGTGAGAGTGCGTGTGCCGCCCGGCGGTCACGGGGGTACGAGCCGCGCCTCGTCAGGTGGTCGATCTCGGGCCGGCTCGGCAACCTTTTCGGACGTCACTTATCCTCACATTTCTGCCGATAGGAACGTGCGAAGAGAATTGATGCCGGGAACGCGCCCTGGACGTGTTTCGCGGAGCCTTCGATGGCCGTGGCCAAGGCTCCGTGTTCCCTCTTGGAATGGACTTGCGGATGACTTGGGAAGAACCACGGGGCGGCCGGAAACGCATCGCCTTGGAATTGGTGAGAAACCTTGTAAAATCACGGCCTGGCATCCAGGGGAAACGCGGCACACCCGGCGGGTCCGCGCGCCTTCCCGGCGCTGTCGGCGCAGACCAGGGCGTCCGTGGTACGGCGGTGCCGGCCTTTGTCCCACGGTGGCCTCATCATGCCCGCGGCCTCCGCCGGGAGGCGTCTCCGGCGGTTCGATCGGGAACGCGGGCCGGGGCCCGCCCGGCACGGTCCGGTCAGGGGAGTTTGGTCCAGGGGCCCGGGGCGTGGTCGTCCTTGGGGATCCAGAGCGCGGGCTGCAGCTCCCGCAGTCGCGGGGCGCAGCCGTCGTTCCAGGGGAAGCGGCCCGCGGCGTCGGGCCAGACGATCTCCATGAAGGGCAGCGGGGGCCCCTGGTAGAAGTGCAGCGCGGTGCCGAACAGCGACCGGTACCAGCTGGGGTCCACCGCCTTCGCGACGACCGGGTAGTTCCTGATCACGTCGCCCCGCTCCCGGCCCTCGACCAGGTGGTGCCCGGCGGCGATCCGGTCGGCCAGGGTGCTGAGGCAGTTGCCCATCACGTCCACCCGGAGGCCGAGCATCACCACCTCGGGAGAGCGGAGCGTGTGCCACAGTCCGACGGTGAACGCCCAGCCGGGGCCGTCCTCGTCCTCCGGGATCATGACAATCGCCCACCCCCGGTCCCGGACTCTCCGCAGTGTCCTGAGATCGGCCTGGTCGAGCTCCACCTCCCGCTCGACGCAGAGCAGGCAGTGGCATACCGGCTGGTCAGACATATGTTGAGCGTAGTGCTCTGTACGGATACAAGCTGACAAGTCCCCATCTACACCGCCTGGCCGCTCACGGCTTGGTCTCACGCGGCCATCGGGACTCGGGGTTGACGACGTCCGACTCGATCCGGTGCGCGAGGGTCTCCCGGTCGGTATGGAGTGCGAAGTGCCGGACACGGGACGGTTGGTCGTGCGGTCGGCAGAGAAAATCTGTTGTGGCCGCAGTAGACATCAGCTGTTGGGCGGGTTAGTATTTCAGGTGTCAGCAGAGTAGAGAACATCAAGAAGTCGCGGCAGATGACGAACTGTCGCAAAGAAGTGGCAAGACGGTCAGGCGTGTTGGAGCCAGCTGGTGCACGGGTTCCGACGCGGTGGCCGGCGGGCATGAGGACAGCCCGTGCGGTGCCGTCGGCAGGCGTGCTGGAGCCGAGATCCTGCAAGGGGTTCCAACCGGTGCCGATGGCAGAGGTACATAGGGAAATCAGAGGAAAAGGGGGAGGGTCACACGCCGCTGGATCGCCCGCCACCGGTTGTCGTCTCGCCGGGCGGGTGCCGTAGTCCCATCAGATTGGAAGGTGGTCTCCGGTCACGCGTACGCGATCCCCGCACTTCCTGCCTTTCGGGCGGCCAGTGCGGATACGAAGAATCGACACTCGTGTCGATGAAAGGTGTTGAACCCATAACTCTGGGCCCCGGTGCTGCAGCACCGGGGCCCCTGTGACGTGAAAAAGGTGCAATGGATCCAGCCCCACAGAACCCAGAGATCAAGCTCGACGACGACGATTACCCGGCCTACACCATGGGCCGTGCCGCCGAGATCCTCGGCACCACGCCGGCTTTCCTGCGTAGCCTGGGCGAGGCGAGACTGATCGAGCCGCAGCGCTCGTCCGGCGGACACCGCCGCTACTCCCGCTATCAGCTACGCCTGGCCGCCCGCGCCAGAGAACTGGTCGACCAGGGCACCGCGCTGGAAGCCGCCTGCCGCATCATCATCCTGGAGGACCAGCTCCAGGAAGCCCTGCGGATCAACGCCGAACTGCGCCAACGCGACTGACCTGCGGTTTCGGAGCCCGCGGACGCTCCCGTCCCCGGATCTTCCCGGGTGCGGGACGAGCGACCCTCCGGCAGCACGGCCGTGAGATCGAGGACCGGACCCGTGTGGCGGTGCGTGCCGTCCACGGGGACCTGGGACTCATCGGCGAGCGCCCCGTACCGCCGGCTTCCATCGTGCGTTTCCAGCTCGGCGTCGTCGCGGGCAGGCCCATGTCCAGGTGGCCCCGAACCCCCCGAGGGGTGTCCTGACATCAGAGGGAAAAGTATTCGACGTCCCCGATGTCGTGCTGACATAGTGGTCGGCACTGAATGTCGGAAAAGACAGTGAGCCGGCAGTTCGCTCGCCGGCGTCGCGCCCGTGCCTGCCCCCCTGCGGAGGCGCCGGTCGCGCGGGCGGGGCTCCAGCAGACGTGTCGATCAACAGTGGGTGAGTCATGATTCCGGTCGGTGAGAAGGAGATACGCGGATCCTTCGTCAACTGCTCCAAGGGGGAGGCGCGCAGGATCAACCTGCCCAGGAACCTGCCGGAGACCCCCTGGGCCGATCTTGACTTCCTGGGCTGGCTCGACCCCGGCGCGCCCGACCGCGGCTACCTGGTCGTCGAGCGGCGCGGCGAGCTCGTCGGCGTCACCCTGCGCCTCAGCCGGGAGGTGCGCAGGAGCTATGCCAAGAGCACGGTCTGCTCGATCTGCGTGACACCGCACGCGGGCACCGGGATCTCCCTGTTCGTCGCGCCCAGGGTCGGCGCCGCGGGCCGCCAGGGCAACACGGTCGGCACCTACATGTGCGCCGACCTGGCCTGCTCCCTCTACGTGCGGGACGTGAAGAAGACGGAGCTCGGCGTGCGGTTCGAGACGCTCGGCAACGAGGAGCGGATCATGCGGGTCGTCGTCAACCTGGAGAGCTTCCTGGACAAGGTCTTCCACGGCGACCTGAGCCCGGGCGCCTGAACCGTACCCGCCCGGAGCCGAGATCGCGGCTCCGGGCGGTCCTGCTGGTTACCAGGCGACCGGCAGGGACGTCAGGCCGTACACGACGCTGAAAGAGCGGAAGTGCGCCTCGGGCTCGACCGCGCGCAGCCCGGGGAAGCGTCCGAGCAGCGCGGGGAAGGCGATGCGCATCTCCAGCCGGGCCAGCGGGGCGCCCAGGCAGTGGTGCACGCCGTGGCCGAAGGCCAGGTGGCCGGGCGCGCCCCGGGTGATGTCCAGCGTCTCGGGGTCGGGCAGGAACCCGGCGTCGCGGTTGGCGGCGGGCAGCGCGCAGACCACCAGCTCGCCGGGCCCGATGACCTGGCCGGCGATCTCGACCTCCGCGGCGGTCATCTTGGCGGTGCCGGAGTGGACGATGCTGAGCCAGCGCAGCAGTTCCTCGACCGCCGCGTCGATGCGCTCGGGCTCCTTCCGCAGCAGCTCCAGCTGGTCGGGATGGCGGAGCAGGGCCAGCGTGCCCAGTCCGAGCATGTTGGAGGTGGTCTCGTGTCCGGCCAGCAGCAGCAGGGTGCCGATGCCGACGAGCTCGTGCACCGTCAGGTCGTCGCCGTGCTCGCGCACCAGCGTGCCGAGCAGCTCCTCCCCGGGATCGACCCGGGCGCGGGCGACCAGCTCGCCGATGTAGGCGCGCGACTCCATCTGGGCCGCCAGACGCTCCTCGAACGGCGAGGCCACATCGAGCATCTTGCTGCTCCTGCGCTGGAAGTCCTCCCGGTCGGCGTACGGCACCCCCAGCAACTCGCAGATCACCAGTGAGGGGATCGGCAGCGCGAACGACGACACCAGGTCGGCCGGGGACCCGGCGCGTTCCATCGCGTCCAGGTGCTCCTCGACGATGCGGGTGATCCGCGGCTCCAGCCGGTGCATCCGGCGGATCGTGAACTCCGGCGTCAGCGTCCGGCGCAGCCGGGTGTGCTCGGGAGGATCGAGGGCGAGCATGTTGCCCGCGCGCAGCGCCGCGATCTCCTCCTTGCTCATCTTCGTGTCGGACGGCACGAAGTCGATCCCCACCGCGTTGCTGAACCGTTCGGGGTCGCTCAGCACCGTCCGCACGTCCGCGTAGCGGGTCACCAGCCAGGCGTCGATGCCGAACGGTGTGCTGACGCGCCCGATCCCCTGCCCGTCCCGCAGCGTTTCCAGTTCCGGATCCGGGCCGAACCCTGCTCGCCGCATGTACAGCGGAGGCGTCGGAGTCTCGCTCATGTAGCTCCCTTGCTGACCGGCCGTCCTGACTGTTCCGGAGAAACGATAACCAGCCGCCGCCCTCCCGCAAGGGTTCCCGGCGGGCGCGATACCGCCCACCGCGCTGACCTGCGCGCGCCTCGGAACCCCCGCCCTATGGGGGCGACACCGATCCTCCTGCCGGACCGACCGAAAAGATCAGCGGGCAGGCCGCCACCGGCGGGTACGACGGATGACCGGCCGCGGTGACGACGCTCGACGCGCTCGTATTTGATCTAGCATGACGGCGCGGCCCCCGTACGGTGATCCGTCCGAGGCGCATCCACCTGTTCACGGCGTTCCGGGCGACGACCGCGGTCATCGCGCCGGCTCGATGGTGTGAGAGGGCGGCAGGACGATGGACACCAAGGGATGGGCGGTCAGCGTCTCCTCGGGGTATCGCGTCGGTGACTGGCGGGTCGGCAGGCCCGTCGCCACGGGGAGCTGGGCGAGCGTCTACCTGGGAACGCGGGACGGGCAGGAGGCGGCGCTGAAGTTCCTGCCCACCGGCACGCTCACCCGGCGGCAGTTGCGGCACCTGCGGGACATGACGGAGCGGGAGATACGCCTGCACGACAGGCTCCGGCACCCCCGGCTGATCCGGCTGCGGGAGACGCTCGTCATCGACGACGCCGGAAACTCCGAACTCGACGGCGCGTGCGTGCTGGTGATGGACCTGGCGGAAAGGTCGCTGGCCGACCTGATCGGGGAGGGGGCACCGGTTCCCGACGCGCCGAGGCTGATCGCCGAGATCTGCGAGGGGCTGGCGCACATGCACGCCGAGAGGTGGGTGCACGGAGACCTCAAACCCAACAACGTGCTCGTGATGGCCGACGGCTCGGTACGGCTCGCCGACTTCGGCCTGGCCACCGAGATGGACGGGACGCACGGTTACCTTCCCCCGATGGGTTCGGTGGACCACGTGCCTCCCGAGCGCTGGGGGGAGCCGCTGAGCGAGAAGGGGCACGCGGTGCGGGCCTCGGCCGACATCTGGGCGTTGGGCGTGACGGCGTGCCAGCTGTTCACCGGCCACCTTCCCTTCAGCGCCCCCACCGCCCGCGCCCGCTACGTGGCCGCCGTCGAGTACGCGGCGGGCGAGTCACCCCTGTCGCTGCCGGTCTCGCTGCCCGAGGCCTGGCGCTCCTGGGTCGGCGACTGCCTGAACCCCGACCCGAGGTCCAGGCCCAGCGCGGCCCGTCAGCTCTACCGCGCGCGGCTGCTGGCCGGCACCTTGAAGGGGGCGCCCCGGCGAACGGGCCGCCGGATGGCGAAGGCCGTGGCCTCGGCCGCTCTCGTGCTGGCGGGTGCCTCGGGGGCGGGGCTGGTCGACTCGCGGCTGGCCGATCCGTTCGGGCGGTGGTTGCGCACCGACTCCGACATCCCCCGGGAGTACCGCGCGCTGATCGTCGAGGCCGGCACGATGTGTGACGTGCCGGGCCTGAGCCCGGCACTGGTCGCCGGAATGCTGAAGGTGGAGAGCGACTTCGACCCGTACCTGGTCGACATGGACACGAACGAGTACGGCCTGGCGCGCTGGACGCCGTCGGTGCTTCAGTACTACCTGCCGAACGAGCGCCTGGGCACCATCCTCACCCCGCCGCTGTCACCCGAGGACACCATCCCCGCCGTCGGCCGCTACCTGTGCGTACGGTTGCCGCTGCTGGCCGGGGTGCCCGGAGACCCCGGGCTGCTGGGAGCGGTGGCGTTCCGCTCCTCCGACGACGTGGTCCGCCAGGAGGGCGGGATTCCCGAGCGCTTCCAGGCCCACGCCGACCTGGTACGGAGACACCGGGCCGAGTACCAGCCGCGATGACGGGCCGCGAGGGTGGCCCGGTGGGTCACCCTCGCCGGGTCGGCGTTCCGATCGGGTACGGGGCGCGATCAGCCGTTCAGCCGCTTCAGGTGCTCCTCCCGCACCAGGTCGAAGCGGAGCGCGACGGAGACCAGCGCGGCGCGCTGCCAGTCGGCCTTGCGCGAGCCCGACGGCGGCTTGACGCGCAGTTTCGTCCGCGCCAGATAGTCGATGTGGAAGTTGACCGCAGCCCTGGTCAGGCCCGCGCCGCCGGGAACGTCGCGCAGCCGCTCCAGGATCTCCGGCACCGTCGGGATGACCGGGGACGAGCCGTCGCGCAGCCGCGGCTCGCAGAGCGCGACCAGCACGAGGAAGTACTTCGCCGTCTCGTCCACCGGGAAGCCGGAGACGGTCGGCTCGCCGACCGTCGCGCTCTCGGGCGCGTCGGGGTCGATGAAGCTGTGCTGCGAGGCGAAGACCAGGAAGGAGCAGGCGCCACCGGCCACCGGGAGCACCACGCGGGCGAACTCGAACGGCACGGGCGCCGCCGCCCGCCGCGGAGCCACCTTGAGGAACTCCCCGCCGCCCTCCGGGTTCTCCACGACCAGGGTGGCGTCGCGGCTGAGGTTGGTGAGCAGCCAGTAGTCGTCCACGGCCCGGATGATCCCGGCCCGCCGGGATATCCCCGGATGGTCCAGCGGGAAGTCGACCGGGGCGCTCTCCGTTCCGCGGCCGAAGGTGACCTCGCGACCCGGAGGAAGCTCGATGACGGCCGCTCCGGCGTCGGTGGCCTCGGCCTGCAAGAGGATCGTCCGCATCCGTCCTCCTATCGGCACCCTAGAACCTTCCAGGTTCCCGGAACATCAGCCTATGCCGAACGATGTCCCTGTCGGCGCCGAATATCAGGGGACCACATCGCGCCGGCGGATGCCGCTCGGGGAGAGGCCGCGGTACGTACGCGGCCGGAGACCGCCGCCGTGTGGGGCCGTGGCGCCGTCTTCGACGCTCGCGAGAACGCCGAGGCTCTCTCCGGGCCGGGACAGCGGCCGGTCAACGAGGGCGGCCGGCCGCTGCCTCCCCTGTCCCGTCAGGCCGGCGCGGCCGGGGACGTCGCCGCTCGCCGCCCCTGACCAGCGGTCCCAGGAGGCCCGTACCCTTTTTTTCGAGGAAGCGGGTAACAACCGAGGGGCTCCGGCCACTTCCCGGTGTCAGAAGAACACATCCGGGACGAAGGGGGCGGGGCGGTGACGGACGACTCGCAGAGATTCACCGACATGTACGACGAGTGCCGGCAGCGCGTCTGGGCCTACGTGGTCAGCCGCGCGGGACGGCAGGTCGCGGACGAGGTGGTGAGCGAGACGTTCGCGATCGCCTGGCGACGGCTGGAGGACGTGCCGGAGCCGGCGCTGCCGTGGCTCCTCGGGGTGGCCCGCAACGTGCTGCGCGACAACATCCGGGCGGAGATCCGGCGGGACGCGCTCAGCGCCGAGTTGCGGGCCTGGACCGAGGACGACGTCGCGGAGCAGGTCACCGAACGGCTCAGTGTGCTCAGGGCGCTGACCGGGCTTTCGGAGGAGGATCGGGAGATCCTGATCCTGACCGCCTGGCAGGGGCTCTCCCCCCGCGACGCGGCCCAGGTCGTCGGCTGCTCTCCGACCACCTTCCGGGTGCGGCTGCACCGCGCTCGCAGGCGGCTCAAACAGCGGATGGACACCGCCGTGAGTCCCGAGCCCCGGATGAGGAACCTCAGCGAGGAGTGGTCATGAATCCCATCGATCAGCTGCGGGCCGCACGTCCCGCGCACCTGGACGACACCCCGGTCGACCCGCGGACCAGGGCCGCCGAGCTCTCCCGCGCCATGGCGCGGCCCCGGCCGGCCCCGGCCAGGCGCAGGATCGTACGCCCGGTGTGGGGCCTCGGTCTCGCCGGAGCCGCCGCGGCCGTGACCGCGGTCGCCGTCGCGATCTCCGCGACCGGCGGTACGGCCCCGCGCGCGCCCTCCGCCCAGGTGATCTCGAGCCCGGCGACCACCACCCAGGGAATCGAGCTCTCCGGGCGATCCATCCTGCTCGCCGCCGCCCACGGGGCGGCCCGCCAGCCGGATGTGACCGGTGCCTACTGGCACACCGTGTCCGTGAGCCGGAACCTGTTCGAGGCGGCCGACGGGGGCTACACCCTCGTGGACCGGCAGCGGAACGAGGTGTGGACCCCGTCGGCGACCGGCGGGGAGCAGTGGAGCCGGACGAGCTCCCTCGGCGCGGAGCCCGCGAGTCCGGACGACAGGGCGGCCTGGGAGCAGGCCGGTTCCCCGACCGAGATCCACGTCAGGTCCCCCAAGGGGGGTGGCGACCCGAAATTCGCAGATTTCGCCCTGTCGACCGAGCCGGGAGCGGCGCGGGACGGCCACGCCCCCCTCGTCGACGGGGACAAGGTGTTCTGGCTGGGCCGCAACGTCAGCATGAAGGACCTGCGCGGCCTGCCGGAGGACCCGGACGGGCTCAAGGCGTGGCTGCTGCGCTCGTACGAGGGGCACGACACCGAGTCGGACACCCCGATGTCGTCGGACGCCTGGCTGTTCGCCGTCACGGTCGGGCTGATCACCGACATGCCGGTCACCCCGCAGGTGCGCGGCGCCGCCTTCCGGATGCTCGCCGACCTGGAGACCATCGAGGTCGTCCGTGACGTCGTCGACGCGGAGGGCCGTACCGGCAGCGCCGTCGCCATCGAGGAACGGGTCAGGGCGAAGGCGGACGCCAAGGGCGGCGAGGGGATCCTGCGGAACCGCCTGATCTTCGACGAGGCGACCGGGCGGGCACTGGCCAGGGACAGCGTCGTGGTGCGGCCGGGCGGCCTGCAGGCCGGATTCGCGCCGGGCACCGTGTGGAACTCCGAGACCGTCCTCGCGGCCGACTGGACCGACGAGAAACCCGCCTCCTGACCTCCCGGAGGACTCGCCGTACTTCCGGGGCGTACGGCGAGTCCTCCGGGCGACGCGCCGGTGATGGCCGAGCGGGAACCGGACGCGGTCGAGGCCGGGGTGACGGCCCGCGATCTCGGCCGTTTCCCATGATCGGACATATTCGCTATATTTAGTAAATGGTGAATATGTCGTCGACGCTCTCACTGCAGGGGTGTGCCCTGCACTACGCCGACAGTGGTGGCGACGGTGTGCCGCTGCTGTTCTCGCACGGAGCCGGGGCCGATCACGTGATGTTCGACGCCCAGAGCGAGCGACTGCGCGCCAGGGGATACCGGGTCGTCACCTGGGACATGCGCGGCCACGGCCGCTCTCGCCCGGCGGGCGTTCCGTTCACCGCCGAGCGGGCGATCGCGGACCTGTGCGCGCTCGTCGAGCACCTCGCCCTCGACCGGCCGGTGCTCGTGGGACAGTCCCTCGGCGGCAACCTCGGCCAGGCGGTCGTCCGGCGGCATCCGGACCTCGCCCGGGCGCTGGTCGTCATCGGCTCGGCGTGGAACACCGGGCCGCTGTCATGGACGGAACGCCTGCTGTTGAGGACGGCCGCGCCGAGCCTGTCGATGATTCCGGCCGGCCGCCTTCCCGGTGTGATGGCGGGGGCCTCCGCGGTGACGGAGGGCGCGCGGGCGGACGCGCGGCGGGCGTTCTCCCTGCTGTCGAAACGGGAGTTCCTCCAGGTGTGGCGGGCGACCGTCGAGCTCCTCGACCCGGACCCCGGCTACCGTACGCCGGTGCCACTGTGCCTGATCCGCGGCGAGCGGGACCGTACCGGCAACATCGCCTCGGCCATGCGCGGGTGGGCCGCGGCGGAAGGCGTCCAGGAGGTGGTCATCCCCGGCGCGGGGCACATCGCCAACCAGGACGATCCGCACGCGGTGAACGCGGCGATCGAGACGTTCCTGGGTACGATCCCGGACTCTGACCCGGACTCTGGCCCGGACTCGGGGCGGGCACGGAGATGAGCGCGACCAGGCGTGGCGCGTTCATCACCTCGGTAGGTGACCTGCTGGCCTCATGGAACCTCCCGCACGCGACCGGTCGCGTCTACGGGCTGCTCCTGATGACCGAGGAACCGGCCTCTCTCGACGCGATCGCCGCCGAGCTCGACCTGAGCAAGGGCGCGGTGAGCACCGCGGTGCGGCAGCTGAACTCCTGGGGACTCGCCAAGGTTATCCCGCAGCCCGGCAGCCGCAGGCTCCTGGTGGAGGCCACCGGAGGGATCGAGTCACTGCTGGAGGCCAGCCACGCGCGGGCCAGAACCCTGATCGCGGCCCTGCGCGACGGTGAGGCACTGCTGGGTCCGGGCCCCGCGCAGGACCGGCTCCAGGACGTGATCGGGCTGTTCGCCGGCTATGTCGACGTCGGGAGCGAGCTGCTCGACAGACACCGCCGCTAGCGCCTCGTCCAGACGATGCCCGCCGCTCCGCGGGCGCTGGGCTCGGGGAGCGGCGGTGAGTTCCACGTTCGGGTCAGCCGACGCGCTGGTCGAGTCCCCAGCGACGCCGGAGGGCGTTGTCGGCCGCGCCGAAGCACATGTCCACCACGATGCCGATGACCAGAATCACGATCATCGTCGCGAGCAGGCCGGGCGCGTCGGAGAGCTCCCGGGCGTTGTCGAGCTGTTCGCCGATCGACGCCTGGTGGGCGATGATCACGAGAAGCTCGCCCGCCATCAGGGACCGCCAGGCGAACGCCCAGCCCTGCTTGAGACCCGACAGGAACGACGGCAGCGACGCGGGCAGGATGACGTGCCGGTAGAGCGCCAGGCGCCGCAGGCCGAGGATGTGCCCGGCGCGGAGCAGGATCGGCGGGGTGTAGTCCACGCCGGCGATCAGTCCGTTGGCGATCGACGGCGCCGCCCCGAGGACGACCACGAACAGGATCGCGCTCTCGCTGAGCTTGAAGAACAGGATCGCCAGCGGGAACCACGCGATGGAGGGCATGGTCTGCAGGCCGGTGATCAGGGAGCCGAGCGCCGCCCGCAGCGGCCGTACCCGTGACACGGCCGCGCCGACCACGAGACCGACCAGCACCGCGATCGCGAACCCGGTGATAGCGCGGCGCATCGTCACGCCCAGGGCCTCGTAGAACTCGGCCTCACCGAGGCGGTTCCACAGATCCTCAAGGACGGTCACCGGGCCGGGAAGGACGTACTCCGGGCGCCACCCGCTGAGCACGACCAGCTCCCAGACGGCGAGGACGAGGAGGATCGCCGAGAGCATCGGCCAGCTCCTGGCCCAGACCCTTGAGGCCAGGCTCTGCTGCTCCCGGTTGGACAGCTCCAGCGCGTCCAGACCGGCGATGTGCTGGGAAAGATCAGTAGCCATCGGTCACTCGCCGCTTCCCGGTCCCTGCGCCGCCGGCCTGGCGTGGCGCAGCACCTCCTGGCGCAGTCTGTCGGTGATGGTGGAGGCCGGTTCGGCCACTTCGGCGGAGTCGGTACGACGTGGCCGCGGCAGCGTCACCGGGAATTCCTCGATCACCTTGCCGGGCCTGCTGCTCAGCAGGACGACCCGGTCGCCGAGCCGTACGGCCTCGCGCACGTTGTGGGTGACGAACAGGACGGACAGCTCCCGCTCCCGCCAGATCCGCTCCAACTCGTCGTGGAGCAGGTCACGGGTCATGGCGTCGAGGGCGCCGAAGGGCTCGTCCATGAGGAGCACGTCGGCCTCCTGGGCGAGGGCCCTGGCGAGCGCGACCCGCTGGCGCATGCCGCCGGACAGCTCGTGCGGGCGCTTGTCGCCGAAGCCGCCGAGGTGCACGACCTCCAGGAGCTCCGCCGCCCGCGCGCGGCGCTCCTTCTTCGTGGTGTTCCTGCCCGAGCTCGTCACCCGGAGCGCCAGCTCGATGTTCCCCGAGACCGTGAGCCAGGGGAACAGGGCGGGCTCCTGGAACATCATCGCGATGCGGGCGTCCCCGGTGTCGATCTCTCCGGCCGTGGGGCGGTCCAGGCCGGCGACGAGGTTGAGCAGCGTGCTCTTGCCGCAGCCGGACGCGCCCAGCAGACAGACGAACTCGCCTTGGTCCACCGAGAGCGTGACCTGGTCCAGGGCCAGGAGCTCCCTGCCGTACACCTTGGAAACCGCGTCCAGCCGGACCGCGGGCTCGTGCCCGTCGGTCCGGCCGGGGCGCAGCTCCTGTATCGGAGCTGTCACTTCGCCTCCCTGACCAGCGGCTCGCCGGCCCCTGACCGGGGGCGCCGCTTCCACTCTGCTGTTCTGTGCTCGATCACTTGTCGCTCACCGCGGGCTGGCTCTTGGCCGCCAGGACCTCGTTGAGGATCGTCAGGTCGTAGATGCCGTTCAGGTCCACCGGGTCGAGCAGGCCGACCTTCTGGGCGTGGTCGGCGCTGCCGTGCAGGGAGGACGCGATCGGGTCGTTGGTGAAGGTGATGTTGCCGAACGCGCTGTCCAGGACCGCGTCCGCGATGGGCTTGCCGCTCAGCTCCTTCAGCTCCGCGTTGATCGCCTCCTTGGCGCCCGCCGGGTCCGACTGGATGAAGGCGTTGGACTCGACGTGCGCCTCGATCAGCTTCCTCACCAGGTCGGGGTGCTCCTTGAGGAACTGCTGCCGCACGATCAGGTGCGTGATCACGAACTGCTTGTTCGGCCAGAGTTCGGTCTCGTCGAGGAGGATCTTGCCCTTGCTCTCCTGGACCAGGCGGCTCGCGAAGGGCTCGGGCACCCAGGCGCCGTCGATGTCGCCGGTGGCGAAGGTCTGCAGGGTCTGGGCGTTCTCCTGGGGGAGGATCGAGACCTCGCCGCCGCCCTTGGTGTCGGTCTTGATCCCCTTCTCCTGGAGCCAGTAGCGCAGCGCGACGTCCTGGGTGTTGCCGAGCTGAGGCGTGGCGATCTTCTTGCCCTTGAGGTCCTCGACGCCGTCGATCTCGGGCTTGACCACGAGGAAAACGCCGCCGGACGCCGCGCCCGCGACGATCTTGATGGCTTCGCCCTTGGACTTCGCCCAGGCGTTGATGGCCGGGTTCGGTCCGATGTAGGTCGCGTCGATGGCGTCGGAGAAGATCGCCTCGGTCGCGGCCGGTCCGGCGTTGAAGGTCGAGACCTTCAACGTCGTGTCGCTGCCGAGCGCCTTGGCGAAGAAGCCCTTCTGTACCCCGACCAGGGCCGTGGAGTGCGTGATGTTCGGGAAGAAACCGAGGCGGACCTCAGTCGTCGCCTTCGCCGTGTCGCCGCCGGAGGACCCCCCGCCTCCTCCGCAGGCCGCCGCGAGGGCTGTCACCGTGACCGCGGCCAGTGCCACTGCCGTCCCCCGGAGCCTGCGAACCCTCATTGAGTACTCCTTAATTCCTACTTAATAAGTCGGTTAAGTGCATAAAATGGCAAACGGGCTCTCCTGTCAAGCGCGGTGACGGTATGGGTGCGAGTTGTTACCGGTTCGTGTTTCTCGGTGCGCCGCCGCCGGCGGGACCGTACGGCCGACGGCATGAGCTTCGCTCCCAAAGCCGCGCCGACTTCTGGACTCCGAGCTGTGAAAAGCCGCAGAGCCGACACTTCGCTACCCCGGCACGCGATAACTTCTTGGGGCGCGTCCCGGATGCGCCCGAGGAAGCCAACGGACAGGAGCCACGATGCGCGTTTCCGTGATCGGATGCGGTCACCTCGGCGCTCCGCACGCCGTCGCGATGGCCGAGATCGGCCATGAGGTGATCGGCGTCGAGTCGGACCCCGGCAGGTGCGAAGCCCTGGGCAACGGCATCGCCCCCTTCTTCGAGGAGGGCTTCGAGGACCTCCTGGTCCGGCACACCGCCTCCGGCCGGCTCCGCTTCACCACCGATCTGCGGGAGGCCGCGGACTTCGCCGACCTGCACTTCATCGCGGTCGGCACCCCGCTGCGCGCGGACGGCCACGGTTACGACATGACCCAGGTGATCGAGGCGGTGCGGTCGCTGGTCCCGCTGCTGGGCAGGCCGGCCACGATCGTCGGCAGGAGCACGGTGATGGTCGGCACCGTCGAACGGCTCCAGAAGATCATCGACGCTGACGCGCGGATCGCGAACGTGGAACTGGTCTGGAATCCGGAGTTCCTGCGCGAGGGGCATGCCGTGCGGGACTCCCTGCTCCCCGACCGGATCGTGGCCGGTCTGACCTCCCGGCAGGCCCGAGAGGCGGTCGAGGAGGTGTACGCGCCGATCCTCGACCACGGGGTGGGGTTGATCCTCACGGACCCGCCCACGGCAGAGGTGATCAAGTCGGCCGCGAACGCGTTCCTGACCACGAAGATCTCGTTCATCAACGCGATAGCCGAGGTGTGCGAGTACGTCGGAGCGGACGTGAACATGGTCGCCCACGCGATCGGCGTCGACCGGCGGATCGGGGACGGCGGGATGCGGCCGGGCATCGGCGCCGGGCCCAAGGACGTCACGGACTTCACGCACCGCGTCGGTGAGCTGGGCGCGCGGAACGCGCACGGGTTCCTGACGGCCGTCGATTCGATCAACGCCGACCGGATCCCGGCGGCGATCAGGCTGATCGAGAGGGCGCACGGCGGTCCGATCGACGGTCGGACCATCGCGTTCCTCGGCACGGCCTTCAAGGCCGGGACCAGCGACGTACGTGACTCGCCCGCCCTGCGCCTGGCCGAGAGGCTGGCCGAACGCGGTGCGACACCGGTCATCTACGACCCCGAGGCCATCGCCGCCACCCGCGAGCTGCACCCCGAGTTCGGCTACGCCGACACCGCCGAGCAGGCCATCGCGGACGCCGATCTCGTCGTGCTCGCCACCGAGTGGCCGGAGTTCACCGCCGATCCCGAACTCCCCGCGACCACCGCCGACCTGGTGCGCCACCGGGTGCTGGTGGACGTGCGCAACACCGTCGAGCCGGGGCCGTGGCTCGCCGCCGGCTGGGAGGTCTGGCAGCTAGGCCGCCGGCCCCAGCGCCCGTAGGCGCGGCGGTCGGGCGTCGGTTCTGACGTGATGTTCCGGGACCGACGAGTTCGACCTCGAATCCGTCGGCGTCCTCCAGGTAGGCGGCACGGTGCCGCTCGCCACCGGCCAAGCCGCACTCGCCTGGACGAAGTACCGCACCGGTTGAGCCGAGCCACCAGGACTGGGAGCCGGACCTGCCGGCGGCCGGATACGCGCTCGCGCTGTTCGACGGGCTGAACCGCCCGCTCGCAGCCGACGTAACGGCACCTCGGGTCCGAACGCAAAGAACTGGTCAAAATCCACCTGGACACCTCGCGGACACCGCCCTCTCGTGATCGGTTGTTTGGCCGCACCTGTTCGCGTCCCCGCCGTCGCGCGCACCGCCTGGCGTCACGTCGCCCGCAAGGTCGATCGACGTGCGAGTTCCAGAGCCGGTCTGCAGTGTCGTGAACAGCCGAACACTCAGCCTGAGCCAAAGTGGTGCCAATCTGAGCCAATATGGATTGTTGATGGCACCGTTGTGTGCCATAGTGATGCCATGGACTTGACCCCGTATGTGGCCTCCCTCGGTCGCGAGCTGCTGACCGCAGTCGAGACCGGTGATGACGACGCCGGCAGGCTGATCGAGCGGTTGACCGTGTCGATGGAGTCGGCGATCCGGCTCACCCTGCTGGAGGCGTTGTCGGCGGCCGCCGACGAGATCACCCGGGACCTGGCCCCCGGTTCGGTCCAGGTGCACCTGCGTGGACGTGACCCGAACTTCGTCGTGACGGTTCGCCAGGCGGAGCAGCCACTCGCCGACACCCCGGATCCGGGCGCGCTGTCGGCCGAGGACGCCGCGGCGAGCTTCGAGGACGGCCCGGTGACACGGATCAACGTCCGCCTCCCGGAACAGCTCAAGGCCGCTATCGAGGAGGCGGCGGGCAAGGAGGGGCGCTCGCTCAACGCCTGGCTGGTGCGGGCCGCCTCGACCGCGCTGCGTGCCCCGGAGCGTGACCACGGCTCCGACCGGCGCGGCAAGCGCGGCGCGCAGCGTTACACCGGCTGGGCCCGCTAGCCCACGCCGACACCCAGAACCACTTTCTTCCTACGTCTCCGACCAGCGGAGATGTTCTTCCGACCCATTCCGAGGGGACAGCCATGCCTGTTTTCGCCACGCCGGAACCGATCTCCGCCACGATCGAGCTCTCCGTCGGTGACGTGCGGATCATCGCGAGCGACCGGACCGACACCGTCGTCGAGATACGACCGAGCGACGAGTCCGACGAGTCCGATGTGGACGCCGCGCAGAAGACACGCGTCGAGTACGCCAACGGCACGTTGACGGTCCGTGGGCCGAAGGCCCGCATCCTCGACTTCTCCAAGAAGACCAGATCGGTCGATGTGCTGATCGAACTTCCCACCGGCTCGCACGTGCACGCGGACCTGTCGATGGCGGACCTGCGCGGCGTCGGCACGCTGGGGGAGTGCCGGCTCAAGACGTCGGCCGGGCATTTCCGCCTCGACCGAACCGGACCGCTTCGACTGGACACCTCCGGTGGCGACATCACCGTCGAAACGGTCGCAGGCGACGCCGAGGTCTCCACCGGCACCGGGCGCGTGCGCCTCGGCGAGATCGGCGGCACCGCCGTCGTCAAGAACTCCAACGGCACCACCGACCTCGGCACCGTCACCGGCGAGTTGCGGGTGCGCTCGGCCAACGGCGACATCTTCGTCGACCGGGCCGACGCCATGGTGGACGCCAAGACCTCCAACGGGACCATTCGCGTCGGCCAGGTCACGCGCGGCACCGTCACGCTGCAGACCTCGACCGGCCACCTCGAAATCGGTGTCGCCGCCGGCACCGCCGCCTGGCTCGACCTGAACACCTCGCACGGGCGGGTGGAGAACGGGTTGGAGGGTCTCAGCCAAGCGCCGGAGCGGTCCGAGCGACGCGTCGAAGTCCGTGCGCGCACGTCGTTCGGCGACATCACCGTCCGCCGTTCCTGACCAGATCCCGAAGGGGTTCACATGACCATGCCATCCCAATCCGCGATCACGGCCACCGGACTGCGCCGCTCGTACGGCGACCACGTCGTGCTCGACGGCGTCGACCTGAACGTCCCGCGCGGCACCGTCTTCTCGCTGCTCGGCGCCAACGGCGCCGGCAAGACCACCACGGTCAAGATCTTGTCCACCCTGATCCGCGCCGACGGGGGCAGCGCGCGGATCGCGGGTCACGACCTGTTTGTCGAGCCGGACGCGGTGCGTGCCGCGATCGGCGTCACCGGCCAGTTCTCGGCGGTCGACAACCTGCTGACCGGCCAGGAGAACCTGACCCTGATGGCGGATCTGCACCGCCTCGGCCGGAAGGCGGGCAGGCGCAGAACCGCCCAGCTGCTCGAACAGTTCGACCTCGTCGAGGCGGCCGAGAAGACGGCGGCGACCTACTCCGGCGGGATGCGGCGGCGGCTCGACCTGGCGATGACGCTGGTCGGCTCACCGCAGGTGATCTTCCTCGACGAGCCGACCACCGGGCTGGACCCGCGCAGCCGCCGCGCCATGTGGCAGATCGTGCGAGAACTCGTGGCGGGTGGCGTCACCATCTTCCTCACCACCCAGTACCTGGAGGAGGCCGACGAGCTCGCTGACCGGATCGCGGTGCTCGACCACGGGAGGATCGTCGCCGAGGGCACCGCGGACGAGCTCAAGCGGCGCATTCCCGGCGGCCACGTCCTGCTGAGGTTCGCCGACGAGCGCGACCTCGAATCCGCCGCGCGCGCCGTGGGCCAGGTGTCCCGCGACAGCGACACGCTCGCCCTGCGCGTACCGCACGACGGCAGCCTCAGGTCGCTGAAGGCGCTGCTCGACCGGCTCGACCAGAACGCGGTCGAGGTCGACTCGCTCAGCGTGCACACCCCCGACCTCGACGACGTCTTCCTCGCTCTCACCGGCAACAAGGAGAAGGTGACCGCACGATGAGCACCGTGTCATACGCCCTGACCGACTCGGCGACGATGCTTCGCCGCAACCTCAAGCGCATGGTGCGCTACCCGTCCATGACACTGCAGCTCATCGGCATGCCGATCGTCTTCCTGCTGCTGTTCGTCTACGTCTTCGGCGGCACGCTCGGCGCCGGGCTCGGCGGCGTCTCCGGCGGACGCGCGGAGTACGTCAACTACGTCACCCCCGCGATCATCCTGATGACGATCACCGCCGCGGTCCAGGGCACCACCATCTCGATCGCGATGGACATGACCGAGGGCATCGTCGACCGGTTCCGCACCATGGCCATCGCCCGGGTGTCCGTCCTGACCGGGCACGTCATCGGCAGCCTCATCCAGACGATGCTCAGCATCGCGGCGGTCATCGGCGTCGCGCTGCTCATCGGCTTCCGGCCGTCGGCGGGGCCCGGCGACTGGCTCGCCCTCGTCGGTGTCCTGGTGATGATGGCCTTCGCCTTCATCTGGCTGGCGGTCGCCTTCGGCCTGGCCAGCAAGACCGTCGAGTCGTCGAGCAACGTCGGTCTGCCGCTGCTGCTGCTGCCGTTCCTGGGCAGCGGGTTCGTCCCGACCGACTCGATGCCCACCGTGTTGCGCTGGTTCGCCGAGTACCAGCCGTTCACGCCGCTCATCGAGACCCTGCGCGGCCTGCTGATGGGCACGCCGATCGGCAACAACGCCGCCATCGCGGTCGGCTGGTGCGTCGCCATCGCGCTCGGCGGCTACCTGTGGTCGAAGAAGCTGTTCAACCGCGAGTCCACCCGCTGAGCCGGGTGTCCGCGAGTCCACCCGCCAAGCCCATCCCCTCCGTCATCATCTGTGAGCTGCTGGGCGTGCCGTACGAGGACCGGGGCCGCTTCCAGGAGAACATCGACAAGGCCCTCGGCGGGGAGGCCGGCGACGAGGAACTGTTCGCGGCCTACACCGCGACCCAGGAGTACCTCGCCGAACTGGTGGCCGCCAAGCGCGCCGACC
>NZ_JBFAOJ010000098.1:0-31987 GCF_040675205.1 Streptosporangium sp. NPDC049644
CCCGCGTACGGACAGGCCGCCCTGCGAAGACCTCGCGGACGTGTTCCCTGAACCCTTTTGGCATTTGCCTAGTCCGGATCTCTCACTGTTGCCATAGGAGAATCGAAGTTTCCAAAATTCAGGTAACAACCCCCCGCGTGAAAGCTGGTGAAGCATCATGCGCTCTTGGACGATCAGGGTCTGCGCGATCCTCCTGATCCCCTTCCTGTTCCTCACGGCCGCCCCTGCCCTCGCCGCCGACCTGTCCGCCCCGGGCTCCCACCCGGTCGGCTACTCCGACGTCAGCGTCTCGGCCTCCGGTCGCTCGTTCAGCGCCCGGGTCTACTACCCCGCGACCTCGGCGGGAAGCAACGCGGCCGTCGCGGCCGGGCAGTTCCCCGTGGTGGCCTTCGGGCACGGGTTCTTCCAGAGCATCGGCAAGTACGCCTCTCTGGGCGGCCACTGGGCCTCCTGGGGCGTGATCACGGTCATGCCGACCTCGCAGGGCGGCCTGCTCCCCAGTCACAGCGCCTTCGCCGATGACCTGAACGCCGCGCTGACCTGGATGGTGGCGCAGAACACCGTCGCCGGGTCGCGGTTCAACGCCCACGTGCGTACCGACCGGCTGGGGCTGTCGGGGCACTCGATGGGCGGCGGCGCCAGCGTGCTGGCCGCCGCGCGCAACTCGGCGGTGCGGACGGTGACGAACCTGGCCGCGGCCGAGACCAACCCCTCGGCCGTGGCCGCCGCGGCCACCACGGCGGTTCCCACGCAGTTGGTCGCCGGTGCGGGCGACACCGTCGCGGGCCCGTCGGGTCACCAGATCCCCATCTACAACGCCAAGCTCGCTCCCAAGCAGCTGCGCACGATCGCCGGCGGTTTCCACTGCGGCTTCACCGACTCCGGCGGCCTCGGCTGCGACAGCGGTTCGATCACCCGGGCCGCCCAGCAGGCGATCACCCGCCGGGTGACCACCGCCTGGCTGCTGTACTACCTCCGAGACGACGCCGCCCAGTACGACGCGGTCTGGGGCACGGCCGCACAGACCGACCCCGACGTTCAGTTCCTCGGCGTCCGGTAGCGGCCCTCCGGCGCACCCGCCTCGGCGGCCCGGGGCGGGTGCAGGGTCGGCGGCCAGATGCCGGGCACGAACAGGCCCAGCACGAAGGCCCGCCCGGCCAGCGCCGATCGGCTTTCCGCGCCGAGCTTGATGCGCAGCCGTACCAGGTGATAGTCCACCGCCTGGCGGGTCAGGTACAACCGCCGGGCGATCTGCGCGTTGGACGCGCCTTCGGTGACCAGTTGCAGCACCGTGCTTTGGAGCGGGCTCAGCGCGGGCGCGGCGGAGGAGATCTCGTCCAGTACGGTCACCACCCGCCAGGGCAGGCCGTCGGTGCGGTGTTCGACGGAGGCGCTGATCCGGGCGTGGATCACGGTGCCGTTCCCGCGGACGAGCCGTATCCGGGTCCGGTAGACGTCGAGCCGCCCGAGGGCCAGCATCTGCCAGTAGGGCCGCTGGGTGTCGATCTCGCCGGGGGCGAGCAGTTCTTCGGCCGGGAGGCCGTCCAGCTCCTCGGCGGTGCGGGCCATCGCGGCACGGAAGGCGGGGTTGCTCTCCCTGACCCTGCCGAGCCTGTCCACCGCTGTGATCGGGATCCAGGCGCGCTCGAAATACACCTGGTACCGGCCCTTCATGACCGCACCATAGCTGGTCTCCTCCGAACGGATTCATTCGCGTCGCGGGGATCGAAGGCCACATGTCGTCGGCTGTTCAAGAGCATGTCGCGGGCGGGCCGCCACCGTCAATCGCCCGCGTGGTGGCGGGTGCCGGAGGAGAGCCGTCCTCGATCGAGATCCATGTGTCCTCACGTTACCTCTAGAGAAACAATGTTTCCAAGAAGTAGGATTCGCGAAACCAGAGGAAACGTCTAGGAGGCGACTGTGCCGGACAGGGGCGCGCGGATGGAGTCCGTCGACCATGGGACCGTTTCGGCGGCCAAGGGACCGCCCGAAGGGCCTGAGGGGCGGATCCCTCTCACGGTCGCCGCCGGAGCCGTCGTCGGTCACGAGCTGTGATCTCGGTCCTGTACGGCGGGCTGGCCCTGATCCAGCTGGCTCTGGCCGTACAACTGGCGCGATCAGGCCGGTGGATCCCGTTCGTGGTCGGGATGGGGGTCGCCTACGACTCGGCGGTCGTCGGAGCCGGGCGGCTGATCGGCGAGGGGGCGGGGCTGGAGGCGCTCAACACCGGCCGCTTCGCCGTCCATGCCATTCTCACCCCGCTCCTCATCGTCCACGGGGCGGCCCTCGTGCGTCGCGGACTGGTCGTTCCGGCGTGGGGTCTGGCCGGCGTTCTGATCGTCTTCGAGGTGGTGGGCCTGGCGGATCTGCGGCTGGAGCCCCGATGGTGGTCGGACACCCTGCGTTACGTTTCCGCGGATCCGTCGGGCCCGCCGATCCCGGCGCTGATCACCACGGTGATCCTGCTGGTCGTGGGGCTCGTGCTGTGGGTGCGGTGGCGCACGCCCTGGCTTTTCCTGGGCGCGGCCGCGCTCCTGGCGACCGCGGGTGCCGCCGTGGCGTTGCCCGTCCTGGGCAACGCGGGTGAGGCCGTACTGTTCGCGGCCATCGCGGCGACGGTCGACCGCGATGGCAGACGAGGGGCGGCCGGAGTCAGCCTGGGAAGGGGCTGACCCGGGATACGGCTGTGCGGTCAGAGACCCTCGCCGTCCCAGTAGCCGCGGGAGCGGGAGCGGACGGGAAGGCTTGAGATGATGGGGGCGGGGATGGGGTCGCCCGACTTCCAGGCCCGGCCGTGTCCCCGGTCGTGGGCGCCCGCGTCGGTGCGCTCGTCGGGGTGTTCCAGCGTGGCGGGATCGGCGCCCCAGTCGAGGGCGGGCGCTCCGTGCGCGTGCCCTTCCTCGTGGTCGTGCGAGTGGTCGTGCGGGTGGTCGTGGTCGCCGTGACCGCCCTGCAGGCGGGCCGCGTCGATGGCCTTGGCGATGGCGATGAGGCTCTTGTCGGTGCCCTGGCCGTGCGGGTGGACGTCCGTGTCGACGGCGCCCTGCTCGCGGGCGTACGCCAGGGACGCCCGCAGCATCTCCAGGTCCTGCTCGGTGCGGCGGGAGGGGCCCCGGCCCAGGTCGTGGGCGGACTGGGACCAGCGCATCCGGCCGCCTTCCGGGCCGTAGTTGATGGCCTCGCCGCCCCAGCGCACCCATTCGTTCTCGGTGTACCAGTTGTGCAGTTCGCCGTCGGAGCGCAGCAGCCAGGTGGCGCCGCCCTCCATCGTGGTGAAGTGGCCGTGCTTGACCCGGGCGGGGCGGAAGAAGTAGGTGCCCAGGTCCAGGGTGCCGAAGTTGTACTCCATGTGACCCTGGACGGTGTACGCCTCCTCGTAGCAGGGGTGGTGGGCCAGGCGGTGGTCGGCCCAGCCCTCCTGGGCGTGGACGAGGCGGGTGTAGAAACCGGTGACCGGGTCGACGTGCAGGTACTTGATGAACAGGCCGGGCATCGGCCCGGCGTTCGGCACCGCGTCCCACCGCATGGCCTCGGAGTCGATGACGATGACGTCCTCGCGAGCCCCTTCCCAGCGAGGTGCGGCCAGGCTCTGCACGGGGTCGAAGCCGGCGTCGCCGTACTCGCGGTAGTGCAGGATCCGAGTGCCCTCGGCGAAGGTGAGGGCGTCGGCGGGAACGCCCTTGGGCAGGTAGAGGTAGCCGCCCTTGCCGATGCGGCGGCCACCGTACGTCATCGAGCCGTCGAGCACGTAGTACTCGGTGTTGGCGTGGTGGATGCCGGGGCCGCGGCCCCAGTCGGTGTGGAAGTCGAGGCGCAGGGAGCCGGAGCCGTCCTCCTCGTCGGCCGACAGCCGTCGCTCGCTGGCCCTGCCCTCGCCGCCGGGCAGTTCGGCGGCGTGCCAGATGTAGTCGTCCTCGTGGATCATTTCGACATGCGGCCGCATGAACGGTTCTCCTTAGTGGTTGTCACGCAACTCGCGCTTCAGGATCTTTCCTGCGGCGTTGCGGGGTAGTGCGGGAACGAACTCGACCTGCCGGGGAAGCTTGGGGCCGGCCAGCATGGTGCGGCAGTGCGCCGCCAGTGCCTCGGCGTCGACCGCGGCGCCGGGCAGGACGACCACGAAGGCGGCAACCTGCTCGCCCCACCGCTCGTCGGGCAGGCCCACGACGGCGGCGTCGGCGACGCCGGGAAAGGAGGTCAGGACCTCCTCGACCTCGCGCGGGGCGATGTTCACCCCGCCAGAGATGATCATGTCCTTCTTGCGGTCGACGATGTAGATGAAGCCGTCCTCGTCGCGTTCGACGATGTCGCCGCTGGTGAGGAACCCGTCGGGGGTGGTGCAGGCGGCGGTGGCGGCCGGGTCGTCCAGGTAGCCGTTCATCAGGTACGGCGAGCGGCTGAACAGCTCGCCCCGGTCGGCGGGGTTCCCCTCGTCGTCCACCACCCTGACCTCGGTCATGAACCACGGGCGGCCCACCGAGCCGATCTTGTCGCGGGCGTCGGCCGGGCGGCAGTCGCTGATGATCCCGGCCTCGGTCGAGCCGTACAGCTCGTGCACCCCGACGCCGGGAAAGGTGTCCAGCACCCATTCCTTCAGCGCGCGCGGTAGCGCGGCGGCGTTGAAGTACAGGGTGTCCAGCGAGGACAGGTCGTGGTCGCGCAGCGCCTTCTCGCCCAGGGCGCGGAGCATGTGGGCGTGGGTGGGCACCAGGAAGACCGACTGGGCGCGCTCACGTTCGATCATCGCCAGCAGCCGTTCGGGGTCCCAGCCTCGCAGCATCGCGACCGTGCCGCCGGTGTGCACCGGCGCGTAGCCGAAGGCGAACCCGGCGCCGTGGTACATCGGGGCCACGGCGATCGTCCGGCGGCCGGGGCCCAGGCCCCACTCCAGAGCCGAGGCGTAGAAGGTGAGCGACCGCGACCGGTGGCTGATCACCACGCCCTTGGGGCGGCCGGTGGTGCCGGAGGTGTAGGCCACGCAGAACGGCTCGCGCTCGTCCACCTCGACCCGCGGGTCCCTCGCGCCCACTGTGGCCAGGGCCGCGTCGTAGGACGGCCCGAGCCGGTTGCCGCCCATGGACAGGACCGTGCCGGGGAGTTCGACGCCGTCCACCGCCGCCGCCAGCGCCTCGTCCAGGATGAGGGCGCGGGCGGCGCAGTGCCCCAGGATGTAGGCGGTCTCGCCGGGGGTCAGCCGGGGGTTGAGCGGCACCATGACCAGCCCCGCCTTGGCGATGCCCGCCGCGGCCTCCGGGTACTCCATCCGGTTGCCGAGCAGCAGCGCGACCCGTTCGCCCGGCCGCAGTCCGGCGGCCAGCAGGACGTTCGCCAGGCGGCTGGACCGGTCGTCCAGGCCGCGATAGGTCAGTCTCCGGTCGCCGTCGACCACCGCGACCGTCGTGGGAGCGGCCGCGGCGAGCTCGCGGATTCCGCCTGCGATGGAGAGCTGCATGAGGTCCTCATGTTTCGCATGGAGAAACGGCTTTCCATTATCGGTAGCATGTCGCGCGCGAGGCGCGCTCGTCAATGGAGAGCCGGGGTGGAGGAGGCGGGCGGGAAGTCGCCCGCGCGCCCGAGAAGGGCCGGCAGCGGCGCGCCGAGCCGCTCACCGATGTAGGAGGCGGCCGAGAGCAGCCGGTCGAGGTCGACGCCGGTGGCGATGCCCGAGCGGCGCAGCGCGTAGGACAGGTCCTCGGTGGCGATGTTGCCGGTCGCCGCCGGGGCGAACGGGCAGCCGCCGATCCCGCCGCTGCTCGCGTCGAGCGCGGTGGCGCCCGCCTCGACCGCGGCCAGCGCGTTGGCGTAGCCGGTGTTGCGGGTGTTGTGGAAGTGGAACCGCAGCGGCAGGCCGGTGACCTCGCGCACGGCCCCGGTCAGCCGCCGCACGTCGGCGGGCACGCCCACGCCGATCGTGTCGGCCAGCGCGATCTCGTCGGCCCCGGTGTCCGCGCACCGCCGCACCAGCTCGGCCACGCCGCCGGGGGGCACCTCGCCCTCGAAGGGACAGCCGAAGGCCGCCCCGACGGTCGCGGTGACCCGCAGCCCGGCCGCGTGGGCGCGGGCGGCGATCCCGGCGAAGGAGTCCAGCGCCTCCGCGACCGTCATGCCCTGGTTGCGCTGGCAGAAGGTCTCGGTCGCCACGATCGTGACGTTGACCTCGTCCACCCCCGCGGCCAGGGCCCGGTCCAGGCCGCGCCCGTTGACGATCAGGCCTATGTAGCTGAGCCCGTCGCGCCGGGGGACGCGGGCCATCACCTGCTCGGCGTCGGCCATCTGGGGGACCAGACGGGGGTGGACGAAGCTGACCGCCTCGATGCGGGTGAGGCCCGCGTCGGCCAGTGCCTCGATGTAGGCCACCTTGGCGTCGGTGCCGACCGGGACGGCCTCGTTCTGCAAACCGTCCCGGGGCCCCACCTCAACGATGTTCATGCGGGGAGAAGACATGTTTCAGGTGTATCAGTGTTGTATGCAATGAATCTATATATACGATGATTTTTGAGACTTTGTCAGCAAATTGTATGCAACTAGCGCTGCGAGATCACCGTGACCTTCGGGTCGGAGGCGTCGCCGAAGCCGTAGACGTAGGCCGCGGCCAGGGTGTCACCGAGCGAGGCGCGCAGGAACAGCCCGCTCCACTTGGCCGCGGCGTCGATGCTCTCCTGCTGCGTCAGCGTCTGCGGGGTGGCGTCGGGAACGGCGCCGGGCGGGGTCTGGGTGTCGGTGAGACCGAAGTGGTTGGCGCCGGTCACCGTGACGAGCGCCTTGGGTGCCGCGCCGAGAGCGTTGTAGGTCGCCAGGGCCGCCGCCGGCAGGTTGTTGCCGTCCAGGCCGCCCTGGACGAGGGCGACCGGTACCCCGGCGTTGGCGATCGGGACGGCGCCGCCGCCGGGCGTCGTCGTGCTCGCGCCGTAGAAGACCGCCGCGCGCAGCGCCGCGGGACGCTGGTAGACGGGCCCGAAGCAGAACGGGACCGTGCAGGTGTTGCCGATGGCGAACAGCCCGGCGGCCCCGCCGAAGGAGTGCCCAAGCAGGACCAGCCGGTTGGCGTCCAGCCGTCCGGCGACCGGGGAGCCCGCGCGGGTGTTCTCCGCCGCCGCCCACGTCACGGCGGCGTTGGTCTGGGACTGCTCGGGGAAGAGCCCGGAGATCGGGCCGACGGCGCGCTGGTGGTTCGGGACGGCCACGGCGAAGCCGAAGCCGGCGACGATCTTGGCGAATTCGCTGTAGCTCTCCCTGGGCACGTTCGCGCCCTGCAGGAGCAGGGCGACCGGCAGGGGGGTCTGGGCGGCCGGGTAGTAGACGGTGGCCGGGTCGTTGCCGATCTGCGTCTCGTACTGGCCGACCCAGGAGGGCGACGTCAAGACGGCCGCGGCTGACGCGGTGGACACGGTGGACACGGCGGCACCGTTGGCGAGGGCCGCCGACGGCGCCAGCGCGGTCGCCACGGTGAGCGCCGCGGCGACCAGCCCGGCGCGAATCCGCCGAGTGGACGTAGTGGAAATAGGCATGCTTCCTCCAGTGGGGGTGATTTACGGCATGGGGAAGAAACGGTCGAGGACCGTACTCGGAACTCGCGTGGCGAGAGGTGGGACGGCAGGGAGGCGGGCCCTGGTGTTCGCGCGGCCGGGGTGGGCCCTCAGTGCTCGCGCGGCGAGAGTGGGACGGCAGGGAGGTGGGGCCTCTGGTGCTCCCGCGGCCGGGGTGAGGTGGTCGAGGACGAGCCCTCAGTGTTCGCGCAGCAGCCGGCCAGCGCCGTACACCTTGTCCTCGACGCCGTTGTCGCGCAGCGCCATCCACCAGGTGGCGGCGTTGATGGCGATGACCGGCTTACCGAGCCACCGCTCGGCCTCGTCGGCCAGGCCGACCATGGACAGGTTGGTGCCACACTGCACGATCGCGTCCACGTCGGGGGAGTCCACCTCGATCAGCGCCTCGCGCAGGGTGGATTCGGTGACGTGCGCGATCGACACGGCCGTGGGGCACTTCAGGCCCTCGATGGCGACCACCTCGAAACCGATCTCGGAGAAGAACCGCACCACGTTCTCGTCGCCGACCGGCTGGTAGGGGGTGACCACGCCGAGCCTGCGCGCGCCGTACAGGTTCAGCGCCCGCTCGCACGCCTCCGCACCGGTCGCCACCTCCAGGCCGGTGAGGTCGTGGATCTGCTTGACGAACTGCCGGTTGCCCTCGACACCGCCCCAGAAGGTCTCGGCGGACATGCCCATCACCATGTAGTCCGGCTCGCAGGTCATCACCCGCTCGCAGGCCGAGCCGATCTCCTCGCGGATCTGGTCGAGCAGGCGCTCCATGCCCTCGTTACCGGCCATGTTCTGGTCGCGGATGTGGATGCGGCTGAAGTGCGCGGTGACCCCGGGAACGGTCATCCGGTAGAAGTCCGGCTCCACGATCGTGTTGGTGGACGGGGCGATCACGCCGAACTTGCGGCGCCAGCCGAGCGCGTCGGTCATCGTACGGCCTCCAGCCGTCGGGGGCGGCACAGCCGGAACGCGGCGATCGCGAATCCGGCCTGTGCCGCGCTGTTGGACAGTTGTTCGACCCATTGCAGGGCCAGCGTCTGGTCGGGTCGGGCGGCCAGCGGGCTGAGGATGAAGAACCCCAGGAGTTGCAGGCCGAACAGGGCGGCGGTGAGCGGGTCGCGGTTCCGCTGGGCGGCCAGGATCAGGTGGACGCCACTGAGAGTGGCGAAGACCGTGGTGCTGACCAGCAGCGGCAACATGCTTCCGGCCAGCGCGGCGCCACCCGCGCACAGCAGGGACAGGCCGATCACCAGCGGCGGGACCCAGCGGGGCGTCCGGGAGTGGTGGTGGCTGACCAGGATCCAGGCCAGCAGCCCGAACCCGGCGGTGAGCAGCGGGAACAGCAGCTGCTCCAGCCAGGTCAGGTCCGGGCCGCCGAGCGCGACGGTGAGCTTCCACGACGCCTTGGCCAGCCCGCCGGCGCCGATGAGAACCGCGGCGAGCAACACACCCGGCCGGGATCTGGCGTCCACATGCCGGGTGAGCAGGATGACACCGCACGTCGTCAGCACGACCGGGACGAAGTCCTCGACCGCGAGGGGGACGGGATACTCGCTCACGGGATCACCCGGCGTTTCGAGAAGGGGGCCGAGGCGAACCGGGCGAGGATCTTGCCCTGGGTCAGCCAGCGGACATGGGCGCCGTTGCGGGTCCGGGTCAGCGCCTGCTCGGCGAGCCACGGGGTGACGGTCTCGACCCGGTCGGCCAGGATGTTGAAGATCCGGGCGGCCTTGGCCAGCTCGTCCGGCGTGTAGTCGTGGATGAGCAGGTCGGTGACGACCATGCCGGGGCTGAGCAGGCCGACCGAGACACCGGGCGGCACCTCCTTGGCGAGTGCCAGGGTGAGGTAGGTCACCGCCCGCTTGCTCGCGCCGTAGACGGACAGACCGGCGACCGTACGGCCGTCGCTGCCCAGACCCTCCATGTTCCACACGTGGCCGCGACCCTGCTCGATCATCCCGCTGATGGCGACCGCGCTGCCGTTGACCACACCGGTCAGGTTCACGTCGACGACCGCCGCCGCCTCGGCGGCCGGGAGCTCCCAGAGCGGCCCGCGTGTCTGGGAGATCCCGGCGTTGTTGATCCAGACGTCGACCGAGCCGAACCGGTCGACGGCCGCGTCCCACAGCGCCTGAACCTGGGCGCGGTCGGCCATGTCCGCCGCCATCCCCAGCGCCTGATCGCTGTCCAGCGCGGCCAGCGCCTTCTTGACGGACTCGTCACTGCGGCCGCAGAAGGCGACTCGCTGCTTCCGGGAGAGGAACTCCCTGACCAGCCCGAGCCCGATGCCCCTGGTGCCGCCCGTCACGACTACGACCATCGAAGTACCCCGTGGACGACGGCGGACAGCACGTTGCCGTCGAACAGCTCGTAGACGACCGCCATCGTCTTGCCGGCGCTCATCCCCGGGGTGGCGTCGATCATGAACTCGCGCCCCTTGAGCTTCCAGACGTCGCGGAAGTGCAGGCTGGAGTAGTTCGCCCGGCCGTACGCCTGCGCGTTGCCCCAGGCCTCGGGACCCTCGTAGAAGGAGCGGAAGCCGTCACGCCGCACCTCGACGGTGTGGCGGCGGTCCAGGGCTCCGGACCAGGTGACGTGGTGGCGGGCCCGCAGCAGGTCCAGCGGTTCCACCTCGACCGTGACGTCCACGGTGCCGCGCGGCTTCTGGTCGGCGCCGAAGACCTCGCAGGTGCCGGAGAAGGCGCCCGGGGTCTTGGTGGGCAGGATGTGGGGCACCGGCCCGTTCCGGGTCTCGGCCGCCAGCCAGTCCGCCACCTTGGCGGGGTCCCGGGTGTAGAGGCCGTTGAAGCAGCCGACCACGGCGGGACCCTGGTAGAGCATCGAGGAGTAGACCTGGACGTCGTCGTCGGCGAGGACCTGGTTCCAGGTGTTGAGGTCCACCTGCCAGCCGGGACCGTAGTAGTGGGAGTCGACGAAGGAACCGTACGGCTGGCCGGTGCCGTAGAAGTCGGGGCCGGTGTAGACGCGGTTGGCGTCGGAGTCGACGACGCCGAACGCGAACGGGGCGCCGAGCCGGAACCTTCCGGCCATGGGGCCGCCGCCCTCCAGACCGCCGTCCATGTAGTAGGTGGTCACGCCGTCGACGAAGTCCGAGGAGCGGCGGATGTCCTCGTATCCCTGCCAGGTGCCGGTGGCGTCGAACAGGGAGGGGCGGCCGTGCCACTCTCCGGCGATGCGCCGCTGCCATTCGCTGGGTTGCGTCGTGTCGGTCACGAGATCAGTTCTCCACGTACGAGGTCGGACTGTTCCGCGCCGATGAGCCGGGTGACCTGGTGCCAGACCGGGTCCACCTCCGGGCTGAACAGGTTGGCCCGGTTGGCCGTGTCCCGGGCGGCGAGGTCGGTGTCGCCCTGATCCGGCACACCCGCCTCGAGCAGGCTCAGCCAGTGGTCGAGGTAGGTGTCGACGGTCGGGCCGAGCTTCGCGAAGGCATCCTCGGTGGCCCGGCAGACCACCATCCAGGGGGACATCATCGCCCGCTGGCGGGGGCCGATCGCGGCGGGGGAGAGGCCGTCGATCCTCCAGGCGGCCTCCAGCGGCTCCGTCAGCGGCAGGAAGCAGGCGTCCAGATACCCCAGATGGGTCGCCAGTTCGAGGCGGGGGATCAGGTCCAGGTGCATGGCGTGATAGTCGGCCGAGGCGACCGCGTCCAGCGTGAAGTGCGGCACGGCCGACTCCGGCCGGGTGAACGCGAAGATCATGTGACTGTCCAGCCCGATCATCGGCACCACCAGGCTGACCGCCACCACCTTCGCCGGTCGCGCGTCGCCCGCGGGCTCCGAGGCGGCAGGGCCGAAGGTGCGCAGCCGGCCCACCGGGGCGGGGGACATCGGGCTGGTCAGATCGGTGTCCGCGATGGGGGACAGTTCGGTGGCGGCGAGCAGGCGGTCAAGGACACGCTCATTCAGCGCGGCGGGCAGGCTCATCGGTGTTCTCTCCTCGAGACTTGTGCACCCAGGCGCGGGCGAGTTCGGGATTGTCGCGGCGGGCCGGGGAGGGGATCACCGTGGCCTCGCGGCGCGCGGCGGCGCTGCTGGCGTCGTCGTCCTCGCCGATCCACCAGCCCCGGTCGATCAGCTGCTGGCGGCGCCGCCGGTAGGAGACCTGGAGGGCGTCACTGCGGATGTGCAGCTCGGCGGAGAGGTCGAAGGGCAGCAGTTCCGGCCGCTGGTTCTCGACGATCGGCCGGTCCTGTTCGAAGATCTTGCCGATCCGCTTGGCAGCGCTGGCGTCCGCCCACTTGCCGGTGTAGAAGGTCCGGTAACCGACGATCTTCACGAGGGTCTGGTCCCTGTTGAGCGGAATGTTGTGGTCGTACAGGATCAGGTCGCCGAAGGGCAGCCGCACGTGCAGCTTGACGATGTTGGGCAGGTACCAGCCGTTGCTCACCACCACGGGCTGGCGTTCCTTGGTCCGGTAGAGCGTGCCCCAGATGCCGGGGGCGGGCGGCGGGCTGAACTGTACGTCGGCCTCCGCGTGCCATTCGGTCTCTGTCACCTCGTAGTCGGGGATCTCCGGCCTGCCCGGGTCGCCGAACGCGCTGCCGTGCACGAACGGCGTGTGGGCCGCGTCGACCACGTTCTCCAGGGCGCGCTCGTAGTTGGCCTCCAGCACGGTCTCCCAGTAGACGGCGCGGTACCTGGGGTCGTCGTGCTGGGGGATGTGCGGGATCGGCGGCCGCTCCTCCTCGGGCAGGTCGCCGAGGAAGGTCCAGACCATGCCGTACTTCTCGACCACCGGGTAGGCGTCCACCCGCGCCTTCTTCGGGATGCCCCGCCCCGGCGGGTTGGCCGGGATCTTCGTGCAGGCGCCGTCCGACTCGTACTCCCAGCCGTGGTACGGGCAGACGACACGGTCTTCGACGACCTTGCCCATCGACAGCGCGCCGCCGCGATGCACGCACAGGTCGGACAGGCACGCCACGCTGCCGTCGCGCTTGCGCCAGATCACGAAGTCCTGACCGAGGCAGGTGATCCGTCGCGGCTTGCTGTCGACCACGTGGGCGAACTCGACCGCGTACCAGAAGTTCTTCAGCACTTTTCCTCCTAACGGCGATGCAGGCCAGGCAGGCCGTCGAGTTCCGACCGGGCGTGGTCGTCACCGCACAGGTGTGTTCGCAGGAACATGGTGATCAGTCCGGCGAGGACCGGTTGTGGTTCGGCCTCGGCCGGCAGGTCCAGGAAGGCCCGCGCGGCGGTCGGGTCCACCGGGTCGGCGATCCCGAAGTGGTTGGCCCCTTCGATGACGGCCAGCAGGTGGGATCCGTCCCGGTCGGTGAGCGCCTCGTCGAACGTCCGGGTGACGGGATCGGCCGGGTGTTCCTCCTGACCGTACCGGTCCGAGCTGCCCATGATCACGCCGTCCCTGGTGCCGACCGAGAGCAGGACCGGGCAGTCCACCTGGGCGGGCACCACGGTCCCCGCGGGCCAGCCCAGCATGGTGGCCACCATGGTGTGCGCGCCGTAGGCGAACACGGCCTTCACCTCGGGGAAGTACCGGGCCGACTGCAGGACCAGGGAGCCGCCCGCCGAGTGCCCGCCGAGCGCGACCCGCTCCAGGTCGATCGCGCCCTTCAGCAGGTCGATCTCGGCCAGCGCGGACAGGATCTCCGAGATCGCCGGGCAGGTCGGGCGTGAGCCGTAGCTTCCGGGCCGGGCGGCGTCCAGGTCGACGCCGGGTGTCAGCCCGTACTCGCCGCCGAACAACTCGCCCACCCGGTCGAAGGTCACACAGACGAACCCGGCGGCCGCGATCTCGGTCGCGAGCCACCGGTAGGCGTCCTGACCCACGTTGATCCCGGACAGGAACAGCACCACCGGGTACGGCCCGCCTTCCGGCCGGAACACCCCGGTCAGCCGGTCACCGTCCGGCGCCGCCGGGTAGTAGACCTTCAGGTGCGAGGTGTCGAACGGAGGGTCGCCGCCGGTCTTCGCCGCCCACCACAGCGATCGGATCATGTGGGCCTCGGCAGCACGCGGTCGCCGCCCCACAGTGCCCGGACCAGTTTGTCGGTCATCTCCTCGCCGAAGTAGCGCACGCCCATGACGTTGGCCGGGTCGCGGTCGGCGATGTTCCGGCGGATCGCCAGGTCGGTCGCGGCCAGCGCGGGCCGGTCGGCCTCGGGCACCGGGTCGGCCTCGTCCACCCAGCGCAGCCAGCGGTCGACGCGGGCGTGGAGCAGCTCGCGGACCACGTCGATGTGCTGCTGGGCGCGCGGGAAGGAGTAGCAGTACGCGTTGGACGACAGGCTCGCGCGAACGAACCCGGCCCGGCTGGTGAACCAGGTGAAGTCCGGGTTCTCCTCCTTGAAGCGCACCCAGTCGGCGTCCAGCGGCGCGTAGTAGCGGTCGTAGTAGTCGCCGTTCTCGACCGGGTTCACCCGCGGGATGAAGTCCTGGTAGAACCAGCCCTCCGGCCAGACCAGCAGCGCGATGCCCAGGTGCGGCACGTCGACCTGCGGGCCCAGCCAGGCGGTCAGGTGCAGGTTGGTGAAGCTCGCCTTCGGGTTGCCCAGCCAGGAGTGGACCATCCAGTCCATCTCCGGCCCGGTGTAGGCCTCGATCCGGCCGCCGGGTCCGTCGGGATAGGTGCCGTAGCTGTCGAACCGGTCGCTGGAGGGGTCGCGCGTCAGCTCGAACCTGGCGTCGATCTTCGCCTTGAGCTCGGCGAGTATCGTGCGCAACTGCTCGAACGTCTCGGTGACGTCGATGACCGGCGACTCGTCGAGCATCTGCTCGACGTACTGCAACGTTTCCTTCATGAGGTTCCTTCCTGAAGTGCGTCCACCAGCCGCCACGGTCTGCCGTCCACCAGGTCGGTGCCGCGTGAGACGTGTCGGTTGACGGCCTGCGCCGGGTGGAGATCGGCGCTTACCGAGCGGTCACCGTTCTTGACCGGGGTGACGATCGGGTGGCTGATGCGGCCGCTGAACGGGCCTTCCCAGGCGGTCCAGAGGGTGAAGTCCCGGGGGGTGGCCAAGATGGCACCGGCCAGGCCGGCCGGTCCGTCGTGGCCGGCGGCGACGACGTTGAGCCGGTTCTCCGCGGCCCGTTCCAGCAGGCCGTACTCCAGCTCCCAGGCTTCGGAGGGGGTGAACGGCACCGCGACGACGTCCGCGTCGGCCAGCGCCGCCAGCCTGAACGTCTCGGGGAACAGGGCGTCGTCGCCGACGATGACGGCGAGCCGGCCCCAGGACAGTTCGAAGATCTCCAGGCCGTCACCCAGCGAGGTGACCCGCCCGGCGTGCCGGGTGACGGGGTGCAGGGCACGCTGCCGTCCCACGACCCCCTCGCCCGAGATCAGCAGTCCCTCGTGCGCCCCCTGGCGGATCTCGCTGAGCACCACGTGCGCCGCGGTCCCGCGGACGGCTCGCGCCGCCTCCTCGGCACTCACCCCGCACAGTTCGGGGAGCACGATCAGTTCCGCTCCGCCCGCGGCCGCCTGCCCGACGAGCTCTTCGGCGGTGCCCGGCTCGTCGCGGGGCCTGACCACGGCCGCGGTCAGGCGCTCTGCTCCGGCGGGCGCCCGGCGGCCGCGAGGCTCGGCGGCGATCGGCCGGTAGAGGGCGGGGCGGCGGGCGGCGAGGATGTCGGTGCCGTCGGGGCGGAGCTTGGAGTCGGCGAGGGTCACGTCGATGTCGGCGACGACCACGGCCTCGCCGGCCCGCGGTGCTCTGGCCACGACCGTGCCGTCCGGGGCGACGATCTGGCTCTCGCCCGCGCCGTGCAGCCACTCCGGCGGGACGCCGAGCCCGGCGCCGACGGACTCCAGCATGTCGGCGGGGATCAGCGGCCCGACCTTGTTGGCGGCGACCACCCACACCTTGTTCTCGGCGGCGCGGACGGGGATGTGCAGGCTCGCCTCGTCCACGGCGAACGAGTTCAGGCTGTTGAGCAGCACCTGCGCGCCGCGCAGCGTCAGCCCGCGGGTGACCTCGCTGATCACGCCCTCCATGCAGGCGTACATGCCGAGCCGCCCGAGTTCGGTCGAGATCACCGGGCCCACGGTCGTCCCGGGATCGAGGTGGTCGTTCTCCGCGCCCATCAGGGTCTGCTTGTCGGCCTCGCCGAGGAGGGCGCCGTCCGGGCCGTAGAGCAGGGAGGCGCCGGTGGTGCGCCCGTCCTCCCTGGCGAGGGTGACACCGATCTTGACATACGCGCGGTGCCTGGCGGCCCGCTCGGAGATCGCGGTGAGAAACGGGTCCCCGTGGCGGCAGGCCAGCCGCCGGGCGTGCGCGCGGTCCTCGTACCAGGACAGGTGGTTGCAGAACTCGGGCAGCACGATCAGTTCGGCTCCCTGGGCTGCGGCCGAGTCGATCGCGCGCAGACAGGCGGCCAGGTTGGCGGCCGGGTCCTGGCCCGTCTCGAGTTGCGCCGCGGCGACGCGTACCATGTGCACTCCTCGATTGTTACGTCTAGAGAAACGGTGTTTCCGAGACATAGGATCTCGCGAAACCGGAGGAAATGTCTAGGAGGCAATCGTGCTGACCCACGTGGTGCTGATGAAGTTCACCGACCCGAGGGACGCGCCGAAGGCCAGGGAGCTGCTGGAGGGCATGGGAGGCCGGGTCGAGCAGATCCGGGATCTCGTCGTCGGCCTGGACGTGATCGGGTCGCCGGTCTCCTACGACCTGTGCCTGATCACGCGGCACGAGTCCGCCGAGGAACTGCGCGGGTACCAGGACCACCCGGCGCATCTCGAGGTGGCGGCCTGGCTCCACCCGAGGCTCGCAGCCCGTGCCGTGGTGGACCACGATTCGTGATCCAACCCTGCTAGTCTCCTTCCTCGAAACAAAGTTTCTCTATGAGAAACACCACGCGGGGCTGGAGGATGAGATGAGAAAGCTCCACTTGAACGCCTTCCTCATGGGGGTGGGTCACCACGAGGCCGCCTGGCGCACCTCGGGCGCGGACCCATCCAGAGTCACCGATATCCGGCACTACCAGGAGCTGGCCAGGACCGCCGAGCGGGGCAAGCTCGACTCGGTGTTCCTGGCCGACTCCCTGTCCTTCTGGGGTGACATCAAGTACCACACCCTGGGCGGACTGGAACCGTTGACGATGCTGGCGGCGATGGCGGTGGTCACCGAGCACATCGGCCTGATCGCCACCATGTCCACCACCTACAACGAGCCGTTCAACGTGGCGCGCAAGTTCGCCTCGCTGGACCACATCAGCGGCGGCCGCGCCGGGTGGAACATCGTCACCTCGGCCAGCGAGTCGGAGGCGCGCAACTTCGGCGGGAGCCTTCCGCCGCACGCCGTCAGGTACGCCAGGGCCACCGAGTTCGTGGACGTGGTCACCAAGCTCTGGGACAGCTGGGAGGACGGCGCCGTCCTCGGCGACCAGACGGAGGGCATCTACGCGGACAAGGAGAAGGTCCGCGCCGTCGAACACCAGGGAGAGCGGTTCAAGGTCAGCGGGCCGCTGAACATCCCCCGCTCGCCGCAGGGCCGGCCGCTGCTGGTCCAGGCCGGCTCCTCGGAGGACGGCAAGGAGTTCGCCGCCCGCTACGCCGATGCCGTCTTCACCGCGCAGCCGGTCATCTACTCGGCCCAGGCGTTCTACGCCGACTTCAAGAAGCGGATCGTGAAGTACGGCAGGAACCCCGACGACGTGGCGATCCTGCCGGGCCTGTCGGCCATCGTCGGTTCCACCGAGCGTGAGGCGGCACAGCTGCAGGAGGAGCTCGGGGCGCTGGTCGTTCCCGAGTCCACCGTCGCCACGATCTCCGAGATGCTCGGCGTGGACCTGACGGAGCACCCGCTCGACCAGCCGCTGCCCGACATCCCCGGGGTGGTCGAGGGCCAGCGGAGCCGGGCCGGGGTCATCGTCGACATGGCCCGGCGGGAGAACCTGTCGCTGGAACAGCTGATCCGCCGCCTGTCCGGCAACCGGGGGCACCGCGTGGTGGCGGGCACCCCCGAGCAGATCGCCGACCAGATCGAGGAGTGGTTCGTCAAGGGCGCCGCCGACGGCTTCAACGTGATGCCCCCGACGCTGCCCGGCGGCCTGGACGACTTCGTCGACCACGTGGTGCCGGAACTGCAGCGCCGGGGCCTGTTCCGTACCGAGTACGAGGGCCGGACCCTTCGCGGGCACTACGGTCTCGCGCGCCCGGTCGTGGCACACGCGTAGCGGTCAGGTGCCGGGGACGGCCGCGACCAGTGCCCTGGTGTAGTCGTGCGAGGGCCGGCCGAGCACCTGCTCGGCCGGCCCTGTTTCGACCAGCCGGCCGGCGTGCATCACCGCGACCCGATGGGCGACGGCGCTCACCACGGCCAGGTCGTGCGAGATGAACAGGTAGCCCAGGCCGCGCTCCTCCTGCAGCCGGAGCAGCAGGTTGATGATCTGGGCCTGCACCGAGACGTCCAGGGCGGTGACCGGCTCGTCGAGCACCAGCAGGTCGGGGGAGAGGGCCAGCGCCCTCGCGATGCCCACCCGCTGCCGCTGCCCGCCGGAGAGCTGGTGCGGGTGGCGGTCGGCGAGTCCCGGGTCCAGGCCCACCTCCGCGAGCAGGCCGGGCACGTCCCCGCGCACGCCCTGCAGGCGCAGCGGCTCCCGCACGATCTCCCCGACCGTCCAGCGCGGATTCAGCGAGGTCGAGGGATCCTGGAAGACGAGCTGGAAACGGGATCGCAGCGGGCGCAGCCGCCGCCGTGACAGGGGGGCCAGCTCCACCCCGTCCAGGCGCACGCTCCCGCCGGTGGGCTGCGTCAGCCGCGCGACGCACCGGGCCAGCGTCGACTTCCCGCAGCCGGACTCGCCCACGATCGCGAGCGTCTCGCCCCGGTCGACCTCGAACGTCACACCGTCCACCGCGTGCAGCGCGCCGTAGCTCTTGCGCAGGTTCGTGACGCGGAGCAGCGGTTCAGCCATCCTGCACCGCCCAGCAGGCCACGCCGCCGACGAGCGGCGGGGTCTCTTTCGCGCAGCGGTCGAGCGCGACGGGACAGCGGGGATGGAACGCGCAGCCGGGTGGTCGCGACCTCGGCGCGGGCGGATACCCGGGGATCACCGGCAGCGGCCCCCGGCCCGTGCCGACCCGCGGCCGGGACCGCATGAGCGCGGCGGAGTAGGGGTGGCGGGGCGCGCCGAGGACCTCCTCCACGGTTCCCGTCTCGACCAGGCGGCCGGCGTACATCACCGCGATCCGGTGTGCGGCCTCGGCGACGAGGCCGAGGTCGTGGCTGACGAGCACGGTCGCCGCTCCTGTCTCTCGCTGCGCGGTACGCAGCACCTGCATGACCTGCTCCTGGACCGTGACGTCCAGAGCGGTGGTGGGCTCGTCCGCGATCAGCAGCGACGGCCTGAGTGCGATGGCCATCGCGATCACGATCCGCTGCCGCTGCCCGCCGGAGAGTTCGTGCGGATACCTCCCGGCCCGCTCCGGGCCGAGGCCGACCTGCTCCAGCAGCTCCGCGGCCCGCCGCCGCGCCTCGCCGCGACTCACGCCGTGGATCCGCAGCACCTCCGAGATCTGCGTGCCGACCCGCATGAGCGGGTTGAGCGACGTCGCGGGGTCCTGGAAGACGAAGCCGATCCGGCGTCCCCTGAGCCGTTCGAGCCTGGCCTCGGTGAGCTCGGTGCCGTCCAGGACGGCCGTCCCCCCGGCGACCCTGGCGGGGCCGGACAGCAGACCGGCCACCGCGAGCATGGTCATCGTCTTGCCGGAGCCCGACTCGCCGACCATGCCGAGCACCTCGCCCGGCCGTACCTCGAAGGAGACGCCGTCCACGATCCGCACGCCGCCGGCGGTCACCACCAGGTCCTGCACCTCAAGCATGGTCGTCCATCCGAACATCGAGGGCGTCACGGAGTCCGTCGCCCAGCAGGTTGACCAGGAGCACGGTCAGGGTGAGCGCGAGTCCCGGCCACAGCGGGATCCACCAGGCCGTCTCCAGCAGTTCGCGCCCGTCGCTGAGGATCGTGCCCCAGGAGGGGGCGGGGGGACGCACGCCCAGACCGAGGAAGGACAGGCCGCCCTCGACGAGCACCATCGTGCCGACCACGAAGGTCCACATCACCAGGTTGGCACTGGCCACCGCGGGCAGCAGATGCCGGGTCAGCACGCTCAGGTGACCGGCGCCCGCACCGACCGAGGCGGCCACGTAGTCCTCTCCCCTGACCTGCTTGACGATCGTCCGGGTCACCCTGGCCGAGGTGACCCAGCCGGCCAGGGTGAGCAGTGTGACCAGGATCGGGGTCGAGGAGCCCACCACACCGATGGTCGCGATCGCCAGCACCAGGAAGGGAAAGGCGATCCACAGGTCGCCCAGGCCCATGATCAGCCGGTCGATCCAGCCGCCGAGGTAGCCCGAGAGCAGCCCCACCACGATTCCCACCGCGCAGGCCAGGGTGCTGGCCGCGAAGCCCACCAGCAGCGAGGTCCGCCCGCCGACCAGGACGCGCGCCAGCAGATCGCGGCCGAGCTGGTCGGTGCCGAGGGGGTGGCCGGCCAGCGCGCCCTCCATCCAGAACGGCGGCGCCAGTTTGGCCGGCAGATCCTGCTCCAGCGCGTCCACGCCGAGCAGGAGCGGCCCGACCGCCACGGCGAGCGCGATCAGCACCAGTCCCGCCAACGCGATCCGCACCGACGGCCTCATCCGGCCGCCTCCCTTCTGACCCTGGGGTCGGCGAGCGCGCCGAGCACGTCGCCGACCGCGCTGACCGCGACCACCAGTACCGCCACCACGAACACCGTCGCCTGCACGATCGGATAGTCCCGCTGAAAGATCGCGTCCACCAGTTGTTTGCCGATCCCGTCGTAGGCGTAGAGCTGTTCGACGATCACCGTGCTGGACAACAGGTAGGCGCTGTCGACCACCAGGAAGGCGAGCACCGGCGGGAAGGCGTTGGGCAGCGCGTGTCGCGCCAGCACGCGCAGGCGGCTGCCGCCCTTGGCCCGGACCGTCCGGATGAAGTCCTGCGAGAGTGCCTCCAGCAGGCCGGCCCTCACCAGCCGCACGACGCGGGCGACGGTGAAGGCGGCCAGGGTCAACGTCGGGAGCACCGAGTGCAGCGGGCTCTCCGATCCATAGCTCGGCAGCCAGCCGAGCCAGAGCGCGAAGACCAGCAGGAGCAGCATGCCGAGCACGAAGTTCGGGACCGCCTGGGCGGCCGCCGCGCCCGCCGTGATCGCCCGGCCGGAAGGACGGCGGGCCCGCGCCGCGGCGAGCATGCCGAGCGGGACGCCGATCAGCAGCGCGAGCGCGAGCGTGGCACCGACGACCTGCAGGGTGAGCGGCAGCCGGACCAGCACCGCCGAGATGGCGGGCTCCCCCGTGTAGGCGGAGACGCCGAAGTCGAGCCGGGCGACATCGCCGAGGAACGCGCCGTACTGCGTCCACAGCGGCAGGTCCAGGCCGAGCTCGCGGCGGACCCGTTCGATGTCCTCCAGGGTGCCGCCGGGGCCCACGAGGACCGCGGCGGGATCACCGGACAGACGCAGCAGGAAGAAGAGCAGGGTCAGTACACCCAGCACCGTCACGGCGAGCCGGACCAGCCATACCGCGCCCGCGCGCAGCACGCGCGGGCCCGTACGGTCTGTCTTCATGCACCCTTCCTGGATTCGGCGAGCAGTACGTTGCCGTCGCTGTTGAGCGTCAGGTCGGACTTGGACGAGTGCACGTAGACCGTCTGCGGCCAGGCCAGGAAGACCACCCCGGCCTCGTCATGGAGCCGCTTGGCCATCGCCTTGATGATCGTCTCCCGCTTGGCCGGCTCCATCTCGGTCTGACTGCTCGCGAACAGCTTGATGTACTCCTCGTCCTCCACGTGCCGCTGCACACCCTTGGGCTGCGGGCCGAGGCGGTTGACGCCGGAGATGTCGTGCAGGTCGACGTAGTCGGTCTGCCAGTACAGCAGGGGGGTCTCGCTCTTCTTCAGCAGCGAGGTGATGAAGCTCGACAGGTCCTGGATGACCACCTCGCACTTGATCCCGACCTTGGCGAGGTAGCCGGCGGTGATCTCGGCCTGCTGCTTGAAGAGGGCGGTGGTGGCGATGTTCAGGGTCAGGCCCTCGGCGCCGGCCTCCTTGAGCAGGGCCCTGGCCCGCTCGGGGTCGTGCGGGAAGGCCTCCAGCGAGGGGTCGTGACCGAGGTAGCCGGGCTGGAGCAGCTGCCCGTTGGGCACCTCGCCGTAGCCCGACAGCCCGGAGGCGACGAACTCCTCCTTGTTGACGGCCAGGTTGAGCGCCAGCCGCACCCGCTTGTCGCGCAGCTTGGGCTCCACCTCGCCGATCATGCTCAGGATCGCGCAGGATCCGGCCGGGACGGGCTTCACGACGAACGAGCCGGCCAGCTCCGCCGCCACCGAGGGCGGCAGGCCGTAGGCGCCGTCGATCTCGCCGGTGCGCAGCGCGGTGGTCAGCGTGCCCGGGTCGGGGATGGAGACGATGCGGGCGGACTTGACGCTCTCGGACTTCCGCCAGGCGTCGGGGAACGCCTCCAGGTCGATGCTCTTGGCCGGGGCGTAGGCGGTGACCTTGAAGGGGCCGGTGCCCGAGGCGACGCTGCCCGGCTTCTCCTTGAAGATCGCCGGGTCGGTGATGGCCAGCCTGGCCAGCCGGTTCAGCAGGATGGGGTCGGGCTTGTCCGTCGTGATCCGCACGGTGTCCGGGCCGACCACCTCCGCGCCGGAGAGCGTGCCCATCTGCCCGACGCGGAAGGCGAACGCCGGGTCGCCGGAGAGCAGCCGATCGACGTTGGCCTTGACCGCGGCGGCGTCGAAGGCGCCGCCGCGGTGGAACTTCACACCCTGGCGGAGCGTGAACTCCACCGTGAGCTCGTCGATCACGCGCCAGGCGGTGGCCAGAGCCGGTTCCAGCTTGCCGTCCGCGCCGAACGTGAGCAGCGGCTCGTAGACCTGGGCGCTGAAGGTGGCTCCCACGTTGGAGAGCGCGGCGGCCGGGTCGAGGGAGTTGGTCAGGGCCGGGGAGGCGACGACGAGCGGCGCGCCGGCCGCTCCCGCCGCGGCCGTTCCCGTTCCGGCCGTCTTCGGCGTGGTCGCGCACCCGGTGGCGAGCGCCGCGGCAGCCAGCCCGCCCATCTGCAGGATCCTTCGGCGAGTGAGTTCCACGACGCCACCTTTCCTGTATCTCTATGAGATACGCCGTTACGATAGAGGAAACCTAAGAGGGGATTGGGAGATCGTCAAGGGGTGCGGCCCCGTGGGTGGGGGAGATCCCTGGGACTTCTCCTGCGGGGCGATCCGAACCCCCGCAACCTGTCCTGACCTGTCATGACTTGTCATGACAGAAGGTCGCGGAGGCCAGGCATATCGCAGGGTCCGCGGCGGCGCCGGGGCATGCCGGCCAGGCCGTCCATCGCGCCCGCGGCCTGTCTTCGGGGAGGTGTGGTCAGCCGGGGTAGGCGCCCGCGGCCATACCGCCTCCGCCGGGACGGAACGCGGCCGGGGCGTGGACGACCGTGGACTGGACGTACTCCAGCAGTCCCTCCTCGCCGTACTCGCGGCCGTAGCCGCTGCGCTTGACCCCGCCGAAGGGCGCGCGCAGCGACATGCCGGTGCGGTTGTGCGTGTTGACGAAGACGAATCCGGCCTCGAACCGGTCCGCCAGCGCGAAGGCGCGCTCCTCGTCGGCGGACCAGACGGAGGCGCCCAGGCCCAGCTCGCCCGCGTTGGCGCGGGCCAGGACCTCGTCCTCGTCGTCGTAGACGAGCAGCGGGACCGCCGGGCCGAACTGCTCGTCGGCCACCAGCGGCGCGTGATCGTCCAGGCCGATGACCAGCTGCGGAGTCACGAAATATCCTGATCCCGGGGCATGGCCGGGGGCGGATCGGCCCAGCGGCACCGCCCTCCCGCCTCCAACGGCCACCGAGGTCGCCACCAGCGCGCGGATCCGGGAGGCCGCGGTGGCCGAGATGACCGGCCCCATGGTGACCTCCGGATCCAGGGGGTCGCCGACCACCAGGACGCGTTCGGCCGCCGCGACGTACGCCTCGGTGAACTCCGCGCTCCGCGCCCGCGGCACGTACAGTCGCTTGGCCGCCATGCACACCTGCCCGCTGGTCGCGAACGAGGCCATGACCAGCCGCTCGTAGTCGGCGTCGGTCAGCGTGTAGTCCGGCAGGAAGACCGCCGGGTCGTTGCCGCCCAGCTCCAGCACCGAGGGGGTGATCATCGCCCCGGCCGTCGCGGCGATCTCCCGCCCGGCGGCCTCGCCGCCGGTGAACGCCACCTTGCGGACGAGCCGGTGACCGACCAGCGCGCGGCCGGTCTCCGCACCGCCGTGGATCACCCAGGCGGCGGGCAGCATGGCCGCGATCTCGGTGACGGTCAGCGGTGCCAGCGGGGCGGGCTTGAGCACGACCGTGTTGCCCGCCACCAGCGCGGGCCCCAGCTTGAGCATCGCCAGGATGATCGGGGCGTTCCACGGGGTCACGCAGCCCACCACCCCGTACGGCCTGCGCCGCACCACCAGCCGCCCGGCGTCGTCGTCGATCTCCAGGGAGGCCAGCGCCGCCGGGGCGCGGTCGCAGGCCCAGCGCAGGAAGGTGACGGCGAACCCGATCTCGCCGCGACAGTCGGCCAGCGGCTTGCCGGTCTCCCGGGCCAGCAGCGTCGCCAGCTCCTCCAACCGGGCGGACACGGCGTCGGCGGCGTGCCGCAGGGTGGCGACCCGCTCCGCGACCGGGATCCGCGACCACTCGCGGAACGCGTCGTCGGCCCGGCGGACGACCTCGTCCACCCCGGCGGGGTCCGTGACCGGCACGCTTCCGACGAGCTCGTCGACGCGAGCCGGGTTCTCCCTGACGATCACGGTCTCACGCATCGGATCTCCCTACACGGGCTCTTGTCCCGCGGTGGTACGGACGAGACGGGGGCCCGCCCCGGGCCCGTGACCGCACGGCGCCCCGCCCCCGGTCAGCGGGCGTCACGAGAGGAGATCAGGCCGGTGCGCGGCGGGCGCGCTCGCGCGGCCGCCAGCTCGGCCGGGGCGCGCGGTTCCCGCCCCCCGGCCGGCGCGAGCGCCGTGGCAGGCCCCGCCGGGCCTGTCCCGGCCGGCGGCACACTCCTCACGGTCACCGTCTTCCGTGGAGGGCGAAGCCGCCCTCCACCCCGACGACTCTGGCGCCCGTGAAGAAACGGAGGGTCTCGTGGGTGCCCTCCTCTCCCAGACCGGACAGGCCCCAGGCCGGGCGCGGGGTGGACAGGTGCAGGCTCATGACGCTGGAGCCGTTGACCTTCACCTCGCCGGCCCGGACACGCCGGGCGACCGCGAGGGCCCGCTCCTCGTCCGTTCCCACGACGTACCCCTCCAGCCCGTACGGCGTGGCGTTGGCCAGGCCGACCGCCTCGTCCACGGTGTCGTAGGGCACGACCGCCGCGGCGGGGCCGAAGATCTCGTCGGTGAGGTCGGTGCCGGTGATCAGTGTGGGGGCCAGGAAGTTGCCGTCCTCCGGTACGGTCCCGTACGACACGGCCCGGCCGCCCGCGGCGGCGATCGCGTCGCGGACCCGCCGCAGATGGACGGAGTGGATCAGCGGGCCGAAGTCCGTCTCCTCCTCCAGCGGGGGGCCGGCGCGCAGCGCGCGCAGCCGCTCACCGACGGCCTCGACGAGCTCGCCGAGGCCGTCGCGGGGCACGATGAGGCGGCCCAGTGCCCGGCACCACTGGCCGTTGAGCGTGGTGAGCAGGTCGGCCGCGGCCCGGGCGGCGGTCTCGGTGTCGGCGTCGGGCAGGACCACCAGGGGGTTGTTGCCGCCGAGCTCCAGCTGGGCCGGGCGCAGGCCGGCGGCGCAGGCGGCGGCGACCGACCGGCCCCCGGCCAGGCCGCCGGTGAAGGAGACCGCGCGGACGCGCGGGTCACCGACCAGCCGCTCGCCCGTCCGCGGGCCGCCCTGGACGAGCTGGAAGACACCCGGGGGGAGCGTCTCATGCAGGACCCGGGCGAGCAGCTGGGAGCCGTAGGGGGCGTATTCGCTCACCTTGAGGATCACCGGGCAGCCGGCGGCGAGCGCGCTGGCGGTCTTGTGCGCCGCCATCGGCGCGGGGGCGTTCCACGGCACCAGGCACAGGGCGGGTCCCAGGGGAAGCCGGTGCACCTCCACCGTGCGGCCGTCCTCACGGGTCTCGGTGCTGAGCAGCAGACCCTCGCGCAGTTGTCCCGCGGCCAGCCGGAACGCGCCCCCGATGATCATTCCCAGCGGGGCGGTCTGGCGGATCGGCACGCCGGTGGCGAAGGACTCCAGGGCGACGATCGCCGGGATCCGCGCTTCGAGCGCGTCGGCGGCGGAGCCGAGGATCTCGGCCCGGCGTTCAGGCGAGGTCGCCGCCCAGGAGGCCGACGTGTTCTCGGCCGCGGTGAGCGCCGCGCCGACCCGGGCGGCGGAGGTGCCCACCGCCCGGGTCACCGGCTTACCCGTCGCGGGGTCCTCCAGGTCGAAGCCCAGGTCGTCGGTACAGGTGGCCCAGGTGCCGTCGACCAGGTCCTGGACTTCGGGAATGTCGATCATGGATGCTCCAGGGCTGCTCTCGGGTGCGCCCGGTCGTGTCACGGACGGTCCGCGGTGGCGAACAGTTCGTTCTCCTTGGCCTGGGTGACCATCTGGGCGGCCTCAAGTTTGCCGCGTTCGGCGGGGAAGGTCATCACCAACCCCATCGCGAGATCGCGCAGGGCGCGGCCGACCACGCCGCCCATCATCGCGCCGGAGGTGCCGGAGGCCTTGAACGCGCCGAGGGCGACCTGGAAGCACGCCTCGGTGACCGAGCCCTTGCCCATCCGCCACTGCCGGAACACCTCGGGCTTGGACCGCAGCGGCGGCTCGGAGGTCTCCAGTTGCAGCTGGCGGCGGAGCCACAGGTAGGCGGTCTCCAGGTTCACCGTCATGTCGCCGAACAGCACCTGGTGCATCGGGCTGGAGGCGATCGGCCGCCCGGTGTCGGCGAAGGTCTTCTTGGTGAGCTCCTCGACCACGACGTCGTAGACGTTCTGCGCGCACCCGGTGTAGGCGGCGGAGATGGCCAGCTGGTTGCCGACGAAGCTGCCCCGGCTCATCTGCAGCATCCGGGTGAACGCCCCGGGGATCGTCAGCGCCTCGTCGTCGGGGATGAACACGCCGTCGAGCCGGATGCCGTTGTTGGCCGTGGCCCGCATGCCCAGACCGTCCCACGGCGCGCGGGCGGAGACCCCCGGCGCGTCACGCGGCACGAAGAAGGTGACCAGGCCCTCGGCCGTGTCGTACCCCTCCAGCTTGGCGGTGGTCAGGTAGTAGTCGGCCACCCCGGTGGCGCAGCCGAAGGACTTCTCGCCTACCAGGACCCAGCCGCCCTCGGTGCGGCGGGCGGTGGTGGCGATGGTGATGTTGGCGCCGGAGCTCTTGACCGACTCCGAGGCGAAGTTGGCCAGCCACGCCCCGGACGCCATCCGGGTCAGCACCTTCTCGGCGAAGGCCCGCACCACGGGGACCTCCTCGTCGGTGAACAGGCCCGCCTCGATCGCCTCCAGCGGCAGCAGCCCCCGGGAGGCGCTGGTGTTGTGGAAGAAGTAGGCCAGTGCCGTGGACGGGCACGCCGTACCCATCGCGAAGGTGGCCGCGGCCAGGTCGCGCAGCGTGCCGCCGAGCCCGCCGTACTCCTCGGGAACCACCAGCCCGAGCAGCCCGGCCTCGCGCAACAGCGCGATGTGCTCGATCGGGAAAAGGCCGTCCTCGTCGGCCTTGGCCGCGGCGGCGCGCAGCGCGGGCAGCACCGCCTCGACCCGGGCGGCGCGGGCGCGCTCGGCATCGGTCATGTCGTCGACGAGACGTTCGCCGGTCAGCTTGTCGGTCACGTTGTGCCCCCTCAGGCAGGTGGAGTCGGGTGGTACGGGTTCAACTGACGAATCGGTAGGTGCGTCCGGGCAGGGGAGAACCCCAGGAGCTCTCCAGCTCGGTGGCGCCGGCGACCAGGGCGGTACGGTCGACGGAGCTGGCGACCTCCAGCTGGGAGGCCAGGAAGAGCACGTCCTCTCCGGGGAGTGAGCCGTCCACTCCGCCGAGCGTGGTGTCGAAGTGTCCTACCCCGCTCTTCATCGCGACCAGCGCGTTGACCATGCCGATCCCGTTCCGCTCTCGCAGGCGGACTCGCAGGACGGCGGACCGGGCCGAGGCGGAGGCGTCCCGCAGGAGTTCGCGCACCCGCAGCGGGGAGGCGGGGAGCCTGCCCTCCTCCAGCCCGATCTCGTCGCAGCCGAGGTCCGCCAGCCGTCCGACCGCGGACACGACGGCCTCCGCGCGATCCTCGGCGAAGGACTCGGTTATGTGCGCGACCGTCGTCAGACCCGCCCGCCGGGCGGCTTCCACGGTCGCGGCCGCGCTCTCCAGGGCCGGCGGGCCGACGCCCGCACGTGCGGCGGAGACGCTGTACTCCTCCGCCGAGACGACGAACTCGACCACCCCGGCACCCGCGCGGACGGCGGACTGGACCCGGGTGGGTTCCGCGATCAACGCGGAGGCCGTGACCGGGTCGAGGTCGTCGGCGGGAAGCGGATCGCCGTACGGGTCGAACAGCCGGACCCTGGTGCCCGCGGCGCGCAGCGCGCGGGAGATCCTGGCCAGCCGGGCCTCCTCGTAGCCGCGGGTGCGCAGGATCGACAGCAGGCCGGTGTCGGCGACGGCGACCTCGTCGGGAAGCGGGTCGGCGAGCTGGCCCCAGGCCCTGGAGTGGAACAGCACGGGAGCCACCCGCCGGGGCGTGTCCGCGGCCAGCACCTCGCCGACGAAGATCGTGTGATCGCCGCCCGGGTAGGCGTGCGCGACCCGGCAGTCGAGCCAGCCGATCGAGTCGGCGAGCACCGGGGAGCCGGTCACCCACGTGCCCCAGTGCGCGTCGGCGAACAGGCCGTCCGGCGCGGGCTCCTGCCCGGCGAACCGGCGGCCGAGCGCCGCCTGGTCCCTGCCGAGGATGCTCACGGCGAACGTTCCCCGCTCCTCGACCAGGCGGTGGGTCCGGCTGGTCTTCGCGAGACAGACCAGGACCATCGGCGGATCCACGCTGACGCTGGAGAACGAACTGGCCGTCATGCCGTGCCACTCGCCGCCGGCGGTGCCGGTCGTCACGATGACCACGCCGCTCGGCCACTGCGCCAGCACCGCGCGGAAGGAAACACCGTCAGTAGCCACTGCCCCTCGCTGTTTCACTGTTGGAAACGTTGTACCGCTGAAGGTAACGATGTTGCGTGGCCGGTGTCAACGCGGGGGTTACCGTGTTTCCAGGCGGAGCTGATCGTGTTTCCAATGGGGAAATCTCTCGCCGTAGAGTGGACTCCTGCGAAGAGGAGAGGAGGGCCGGGTGTCAGCGAGGACCAGCGTGAGACCGGCGGATGCTGCGGACGAGGGCGACGGCCAGAGCCGGTCGATCGCGGCGGTGGAACGCGCGATGGACGTGCTGCTGCTGTTCGGGCGCAGCAACCGTCCGGATCTGGGGGTGACCGAGATCGCCGCGGAACTCGGCCTGACCAAGGCGGCCGTGCACCGTATCCTGACCGCGCTGCGCAGCCGCGAGCTCATCGCGGCCGACCCGGTCACCAGGCGCTACTCACTGGGGCACGCCGCGATCGCGCTCGGCCGGGCCTATCTGGCCCGCACCGACCTGCGCGCCATGGCGGGCCCCGAGCTGCGCAGGCTGGCGGCCCGCACGAGGGAGACCGCCACGCTGTCGGTACGGCGCGGTGACACCCGCCTCTACGTGGAGCAGGTGGTCCCCGAGCAGGAGTTGCGGATAGAGGTCTCGCTCGGCATCCCCTACCCGCTGCACGCCGGTGGTCCCTCCAAGGCCATCCTGGCGTTCCTGCGTGAGGAGGAGGTCGAGGGCTACCTGAGCCGGCACGGTCTGGAGGCGCTCACGGACAAGACGATCACCGATCCGGCCAAGCTCCACACCGAGCTGGCCGCGATCCGGCGCCGGGGTTACGCCACCTCCTACGGTGAGCGGCAGGAGGGCGCCACGTCGATCGCCGCCCCCGTGTTCGACCATGGCGGCGGCGTGATCGCGGCGATCGGCGTGTCCGGGCCGAGCACCCGGTTCAAGTCACACATGCAGGAGTCGGCGCCCCTGGTGGTCGAGGCCGCCGACCGTCTTTCGGCCCAGCTCGGCCACCGCCGCTGATTCGTCCGCGGCGGTGAGGCGCCCCGCCCCCGTGCCGGCCGGGTTCTCTCCCGGAGCCGTCACGGTGAGGCGGGGCGAGCGCGGGGCGCCCTCAGAGAAGCGCCCCCGGTTTGAACACGCCCGACACGGCCGCCGCGAGCACGCTGCCCCAGATCACCCAGACATAGGGCAGGCACCCGTCGACGGAGCCGCGCAACGTGCGCTCCACCTCCGGAGTCGAGCCCGTGCTGACAAGGGTGCCGAAGGCGGGGCCGAAGGCGCGGAGTTTGAGCCGGATGCCCAGTCCGGCCGCGAGAGCCAGCGCGTAGAGCAGCAGCTTGGCCCCCAGCCATCGGGGGTTCGTGTCCACCCCGAACGGACGGTCGGCCAGCAGGGTGTAGCTCGCAGCCCCGACGATCGCGGCGACCAGCGCGATCCGGATCGCCCAGTCGGCCTGCCGTACCCGGGGGAATCGGCCGTGGGTGCGGTGGTCGGCCACGGTCAGCACCAGCCAGAGAGCGGCGAAGGCCCAGACGAGCAGGACCGACCAGAGTGGGAAGAGGCGCACGCCGAAGAGTTCGGCCCCGTGCGGTTCGAGCGCCATGAGTGTCACCCCGCTGGGCAGGAAGAGCACCAGGCAGATCTTCGGGCCGAGGTCCAGGCCGCTCATGATCTTCAGTGCGGTGGCGCGAGCGGCGGGGGTCAGTGCCGGATTCAGCACGGATCTGCTGGAGTAGAAGACGCCCAGGTCCCCGCCCAGCCAGAAGACGAACAGCACCAGGTGGAGCACGATCCACCAGCCGTGCGGATGAGGTCCCACTCAACACTCCCTTAATCGTCAAGTTTGGAAACGAAGTTACAGTGTCCGAAACATGATGGGAAAGGGGGAGAGCCGGCCCCTTTCGAGCGGGGCCCTTCGACGCACGGTGCCGCCGGACCGTTTCCGTCCGGCGGCACCGTTCATGTCTGGCGGATCCCGGTGTCAGGAGTTCGGGATGACCGCCGCGAGCGGCAGGCCGCCGCCGAGGACGACGTTGGCCTTGGTGCCGCACGTCGAGAGGTTGTCGGAGTCGGTGCAGTAGTGGGAGGCGGTGTACGAGCCGGTCGCGAGGTCCCGCGCCCAGGTCGAGGCGAAGTCCCGCAGCCAGGAGGTCTGCGTGGCGTTGGGGGAGCAGGTGGCGCCGAGGATGCCGATCGCGTCGGTGTTCTCGCCCTCGGAGTCGATGTGGCAGCTGCCGCCGGAGGGGATGCCCAGGGTGTACTTGGTCCATACGAGCTGGATGCCGACGAAGTTCGACCCGAGCGCCGCCAGCGCGCCGAAGGAGTTGTTGAACAGGTTGATGACGCTCGGCCGCGCCGCGATCTGGAGGACGGGGCGGGTGTTGCCGGCCGAGACGGCGAGGAGGTTCTCGGTGAAGCCCGAGGCGGCCACCGCGTCGAAGAGGATCGCGCCCTTCAGGTTCGAGTAGCCGTTGCCGGCCAGGCGGGCGCCGACGACGCTCGCGAAGTGGCCGCCGGCCGAGTGCCCGCCGACGATGTACTTCACCGGCAGGGCCTTGCCGTTCGGCGGGGTGATCGCGCGAGAGCCGAGCAGGTCGCCGAGCTGGTTGCCCAGTGCGGGGTTGCCGTTGCTCATGTCGGCGTCCACGCAGAACACCATGACGCCCTTCTCGGCGATCGCCTTGCTGGTGTTGCGCAGATGCGAGCAGTTGCGGCTGAATCCGTGCTGGGCGAGCATCAGGGCCGTGGCGGTGCCGTTCGGCAGGTACCAGGTCAGGTTGTACGAGGTTCCCGCGATGGTCGTGGAGTCGGTGACACACGTGGTGGTGCTCGAGGAGTAGCCACCGCACGCCGTGGCGGCCTGCGCGGCCGGGGCGGCCATGATCGTGGTCGTCAGGAGCATGCCGATCACGGCGGCGAACGCGGCCATGATCCTCCGCGGACGTCTGTTGACGTTGACCTTCACTTTTCTCCCTGTGTGCTCGGTGGGGGGCGGTACCGGCCCGGCGGGGCCGGCGGATCCGGCGATGCTCCCGAAACCCGGGATGAGGCCGTCCGGCACGGTCGTGAACGCGCCGGCCGGGGCGACCGCGGGGTTAGATCACGCCTTGATCGATGCGCGTCAAGAGGCACCCCTTCACGGGTTCCGGGCAGAGAAAATGGAAACACCGTTTCGCAAAAATGGAAACGTTGTTTCGCACAGTATGGCTTCAGGTCCGCGCGATGCAATGCCCGGAATCGCTTGATCTTCCGGGGAACGTTCCAGCTGTCGTCCGGGGCGTGGCTCGCCTCCCGGCGGGCCGGTGCGGGCACGGAGAAGCCGCCCGCGCCGCTGGTCGGCGC
>NZ_JBFAOJ010000099.1:0-31959 GCF_040675205.1 Streptosporangium sp. NPDC049644
CCTCCCCGGGCAACCCCCCCCGCCCCCGCACATGTCGTGCGGTGCCGTCTCACGTTCGCGTCACCCCGCGGGTACACCGTGCCCCCGCCGGGTCACTTGCGCTTGTTGATCTCCTGGATCAGCTCCGGGATCACGTCGTGCAGGTTGCCCACGACGCCGAAGTCGGCGAGCTCGAAGATCGGCGCCTCCGGGTCCTTGTTGATCGCGACGATCGTCTTGGCGGTCTGCATGCCGGCCCGGTGCTGGATGGCACCGGAGATGCCCGCCGCGATGTAGAGCTGCGGCGAGACGGTCTTGCCGGTCTGGCCGACCTGGAACTGGTGCGGGTACCAGCCGGCGTCGGTGGCGGCGCGGGACGCGCCGACGGCCGCGCCGAGCGAGTCGGCCAGCTCCTCGATGATCGAGAACTTCTCGGCCGAGCCGACACCCCGGCCACCGGAGACCACGATCGCGGCCTCGGTGAGCTCCGGGCGCGCGCCCTTCTCCTGCTTGACCCGCTCCACGATCCTGGCGCTCTTGGCGGCCTCGGACACGGTGAAGGAGACCTGCTCCTCGGTCCCCGCGCCCGCGGCGGCCTCGACCGGCGTCGAGTTGGGGCGGACCGCGATGATCGGGGTGCCCTTGGTCACGCGCGACCTGACGTTGACGCCGCCGCCGAAGATGGACTGGTCGGCGACCAGGCCGTCCTCGATGCCCACGACGTCGGTCAGCACACCAGAGTCGATCTTGATGGCGAGGCGGCCGGCGATCTCCTTGGCCTCGGCGGTGGCGGCCACGAGCACCGCGCTCGGCGACTTCTCGGCCACGAGGTGGGCGAGCAGCTCGGCCTTGGGGGCGACGACGTAGTCGCTCACCTCCGCGGAGTCGGCCACATAGATCTTCTCCGCGCCGTACTCGGCCAGCTTGGCCGCGGCCTCGGGCGAGTAGCCGGCGCCGGTCCAGACCGCCGACGGAGCGCCAAGCCTCCTGGCGAGGGTCAGCAGCTCAAGGGTGACCTTTTTGACCTGGCCCTCGACGTGCTCGACCAGAACGAGAATCTCAGACATTTCCAGCTACCCCCGTTCTCAGACGAACTTCTTCGACGCGAGGAAGTCGGCGGCCTTCACGCCACCGTCGCCCTCGTCCTTGACCACCGTGCCCGCCGCGCGCGGCGGAGCGGCCGCGAAGTCGACGACCTCGCTCCAGGAGCCGGCCAGACCCACCTGGGAGGCGTCAACCTCGGCCTCGGCGACGCCGAGCTTCTCGACCGGCTTCTTCTTGGCGGCCATGATGCCCTTGAAAGACGGGTAGCGCGGCTCGTTGATCTTCTCCACCACGGAGACGACGGCGGGCAGCGAGGCCTCGACCCTGTCGTAGCCGTAGTCGGTGACGCGCTGGATGGAGATGGCGCCCTTGTCGATCTGGACCTGGTTGGCGAAGGTGAGCTGCGGCACGCCGAGACGCTCGGCCAGCATGGCGGCGAGGACCCCGGTACGGGCGTCCGTCGACTCCGAACCGAGTACGACCAGGTCGAAGCTGATCTTCTTGAGAGCCTGCGCCAGGGCGTGCGAGGTGCCCAGCGCGTCCGAGCCGTGCAACGCGTCGTCCACCAGGTGGACGGCCTTGTCCGCCCCCATGGCCAGGGCCTTGCGGATGGTGTCGCTCGCCTTGTCGGGACCCATGGTGAGAACGGTCACCTCACCGCCATGAGCCTCCTTCAGACGTAGCGCCTCCTCGACCGCGTATTCGCACAGCTCGTTGATGACGCCGTCGGCGGCGTCGCGATCGAGCGTCTTGTCATCGGACCTCAGCTTGCGCTCGGTCGCCGTGTCGGGGACCTGCTTCACGCAGACGACGATGTTCATGGCTGGTGGCCGACCTCCCGTGGTCGCTTACGCCACCGCGTCACTGCGGTTGGCGCCGGATACTCGGTGCATACACGCGGGGCACGTGCACACTGTGCCAAGACTGCCAGGTGCCCGAGAGCGCCGTGGCAGCGGGTGGCCCGGTTGGGACACGCCCGTCCCTACCCCGAGCCTATGTTACTTATGAGTAGCTTGGCCGCAAACCGCCAGGCCGGACGGCCGGCGACCGGGACCTCGGAGCCCCCAGGGACCCCCGGACCACCATACCGAACTATATTCCGGTGCCTGCTCGCGGGCCCCTTACTCTGGAAACGTACCCCGTGAACCGGCCTGACTAGCTTCGCGCGCTCAGCTGGCCACCAGGATCCCGACCAGGACGAAGACGACGGTGCCCAGCGCGAGCGCCAGCGTGATCGTGCTGAAGAACGCGCTGAGGGCCGCCCACAGCGCGACGGCCCCGGCTCCCGCGGACAGGTCGAGGATCGTGCGTCCGCGGTCCCTGCGGGCGAACAGGGCGATGCCCGCGTCGACGAGCATCGCCGAGCCGTACCCGGTCAGCAGCAGCAGCGCCACCTCGGGCAGCGGTTCCCTGGCGGTCGCGGCCATCAGCGAGACGAGCAGGCCGGTGCCGACGACCCAGCGGCGGTGCAGCACGACCCTGCGACGCTCGCGTGCCTCCTCCAGCGTGGGCCTGCCCTTCTGCGGGCGGGGGCGGTCGCCCGGCCGCCACTCCCGGGTGGTGAGGCCGTGCATCCCGTTCTCCACCACCGCACGGGGCCGCGGCGGACCCACCACCGGGGCCGCACCCAGCCGGGCCGGCAGCGCGTCCGCGTCAGGCCGGGCCGCGGGGTCGCGCAGCAGGCACTCCCGCAGCAGCGGCTCCAGCCACCCGGGAACGCCTTCGAGGTCGGGAGGGTGGTGGACGACGCGGTAGCCGATCGCCGACGCCGGGCCCGTGCCGTAGGGGTGCCGCGCCGTGGACGCGTACGCCAGCGTCGCCCCGAAGGCGAAGACGTCGGCCTCGGCACCGGACCCGGTGCCCTCCAGCACCTCGGGCGCCAGGTAGCCGGGCGTGCCGAGCACCGCTCCCGAGGCGGTGACCGAGGGCGAGTCGAGCGCGCAGGCGATGCCGAAGTCGATGACGACCGGCTCGCCGTCGCTCAGGATCACGTTCGCGGGTTTGAGGTCGCGGTGCACCACCCCCGCGGCGTGCACGGCCGCCACGGCCTCGGCCAGACCGCGCGCCAGCCGTACGAGATCGTCGCCCGCGACCGGCCCGTCCGCGCCGACCACCTCGCTGAGCGGGCGACCCTGCACGTAGCGGGTGACCAGGTAGGGGCGCGCCCCGTCAAGGGAGGCGTCCAGGACCTCGGCGACGTGCGGGCCCCGGACCAGCCGCATGGTCTCCACCTCGCGGGCCAGCCTGGTCAGCGCCGTCGCGTCGGCCGCGACGTGGGGGTGCAGGATCTTGACCGCCACCGTACGCCCCTCGGGGTCCAGAGCCAGGTGGACCTCGCCGAAACCTCCGGCCCCCAGTCTCGACAGCAGGCGGTAGGGGCCAAGACGTTCACCGTCCGGTGCGACCATGCGACTCCTTCCGGTGGATCTCCTCCATCGTGCCGCAGAGAGGGCGATCCCGCATCGGCTGGATGTCAGGAAACCCCCATCGATGGACGCGGGATACAAACCAGAGGTTTCCCATCGACCACATCCGGCAACCGGGCTTGAAGCCGGCTTGGTGCCGATCTCCAAGAATCGCCCAAGAGAGCGGGGCCAGCCTGTCGTCACCATCCCCGGGTAAGGAGAACCCCGATGACGACCACGCACCGCCCCGCCGTCCCCCAGCTCAGGCTCCCCGGCCAGGCTGCGGCCGTCGACGGCCCACTGGACATGACGAACATGTACCTGGCCCACTACGGCTTCCGCCGCGACCTCGGCCGGCTGCTCACCGCCGTGTGCCAGGTGCGGCTCGACGACCACGCACGCATCGGCGCCTTGGCCGAGCACCTCGACTGGGTGCTGCTGGTGCTGCACCACCACCACACGACCGAGGACACACTCACCTGGCCCCGGCTGAGGCAGCGGGCACCTGAGGCCGCCTCGACGATCGACGCGCTGGAGGCCGAGCACCAGGAGGCCGACCGGTGGCTCGGGGAGGCCCAGAACGCCTTCACCGCGTTCGAGCACCACCCGACCGAGGAGGGCCGCACCAGGTTGGCCGGGGCGCTCCGCTCGCTGGCCGACACGTTGGGCGCCCACCTGGCCCACCAGGAGACCGAAGGCATCCCGCTGATGATGATCCACATCACACCGGAGGAGGACGCCCAGGAGCACCGGAGCATCCGCAGGCAGTACGGCCTGCGCGGCATGATGAAGCTGGTCGCATGGGTCACCTTCGAGCTGCCGCCCGAAGCCGAGGAGCACCTGCGCAGGTTCGCCCCGAAGGATCTGCTGCTGCTCAGCAGGCTGGTCGGCCCCCGTTACCGGCGGCGCATGGCCTACCTGTGGGGCTGAGCCCGCGCCGCGAGGAGATCGAGCTCCGCGGCGCGGCCGTCGTCGCCGGGAGCGCCGCGGGTGCGCCTGATCCCCGCCAGGTCAGAGGCGATCGAGCCGACCAGCTCGTGGGCGTCCATCGCGACGGACACCGCCAGCGCGTGTTCGCCGTGCCCCACCGCCGCGTCGAGGTCGCCCAGCGCCTGCGCGAGCAGGCACAGCGACCGGCTGAGCGGCCACTGGATCATGCAGAGGCCGCCCATCGACATCCGATCCGCGTACGGCAGCGCCTGCTCGTACAGGTCCGCGCACGCCCTCGCGTCGCCGAGCCGCGACCACACCTCGGCGCGTGAGCCGAGCTGCTGCAGGAACAGGAAGCTGTCGGTGACCGGAGGCAGCCGCTCCCAGGGGCCGACCAGTTCCCGAGCCCTGTCGATCCTGCCCGACGCGACCAGCAGCACCGCGTGGGCGTCCCTGATGACGTCGCCGAGGGGCCCGGTCCAGGCGCCCAGTGCCTCCAGCGTCTCCTCGTCGACTGCTCCCCCGCCGATACGGGCCAGCGCGAGCTGTAAGGCCCCCCCGGCGATGCTCACGTCCGCACCCCACATCGAGGTGGCCCTGTGCGCGGCCGAGGTCTCCTCGAACAGGGCTTCGGCGGCGGCGATGTCACCGGAGAGCACCACGGTGCCGAATCTGAGCCAGCCCAGTACGACCCGGACGTAGGGCACGCGCAGCCGCTCGGCCAGGACCGTCGCCTCCTGGAGCACCTTCCTCGCCCTGCCGATCGCGGTGATCTCGAACAGCGCGGCGCTCAGACAGGTCAGCCCGATCGTGAGCAGTTCCTCGTCACCCTCGCCGCGACCGACGCCGACCATCTCCTCGGCCGCCGCGATCCGCTGCTGTGCGCCGTCCGCGGCCTGAAGAGCGAAGTAGCGCGTGTAGAGCGCCCAGCCGAGCAGCAGCGGATCGCCCACCTCGCGTGCCAGTTCCACCGCCTCCCCGCTCAGCCGGTCGCGCTCGGCGAGCGTGCTCTTCGGCAGGTAGGTGCTGTCCAGCGCCAGGCAGGCCAGCACCCGCACGCGGGAGCGCCGGTCGAGCCCGGGGTCGGCCGCCAGCTCGGACAGCTCGGCGAGCAGCTCGACGTCGTAGTACCCGTGCTCCTCCCACGGGCGAAGGATCCGCCCTCCGTACCCGGTGGCCGCTGCGACCCGGCGTCCCAGGTCACCCACCTCGCGGGCCAGCCGCCGGGCGTCGTTCAGCGCGTCGCGCTGCCCCCGCGCGTCACCGGCCCCGATCCTGGCGTCCGCCAGCGCGAACAACAGGTCCATCCGGTCGGCCGGGGTGATCTCGGGGTCTCCCTCCGCCACCGTGACGGCCCTGCCAAGCAGGTCCGCCGCGGCGTCGTAGGCCCGCAGCCCCATCGCCTCGCGGGCGGCCCGCCAGGCGGAACGCCAGGCCCTCGGGGCGTGCCCGGCGGGCACGGCGAACAGCCAGTGGTGCGCGGCGGCTGCCAGCCGCTCGGACGCCGAACCGCCCTTCCTGCCATCGAGCACCCCGGCGATCCCGGCGTGCAGGCGTGCCCTGCGCAGCGGGGAAACGGCGCCGGCCAGCGCCTCCTGCACCAGGGCGTGCACGAACTTGAAGCGCCCCGGCCGTCCCTTCGCGACGAGCGCATCGGCCAGCGCGGGCTCCAGCCGGTCGAGCGTCTCATCGAGCGTCAGGCCCATGACCTCCGCGACGAGCACGGCCTCGAACTCGCGCCCGCTCACCGCGGCGACCCGGAGCAGCTCGGCGGTCGGGCCCGGCGTTCTTCCCACCCGGCCCATGACGACGTCGCGCACTCCCAGCGGCAGCGCGCCCGGTGGATCCGCTCCGGTGGACATGTGGCGGACGAGTTCGGTGACGAAGAACGGGTTGCCGTCGGTGCGGTCGTGGAGCGAGCGCAGGACCTCCGCCGGCGTGCCCTCGGGAGTGAGCCCGCCCAGCTCCTCCGCGGTCAGCCCGGAGAGCGGCAACCGTACGGCGTGCCTGCGGGACATCGCCTCGAAGGCGTCGGCGAGCGCGCCCGAGGGCGGTGAGTGGACCCGCGCGGTGCCCGCGATCGCCAGCGCCCCGTCGGTGAAGGTTTCCGCGAGGTAGCCGAGCAGCCGCAGCGAGGACGGGTCGGCCCAGTGCAGGTCGTCCAGGACCACGAGGACGGGCTGGACCGCCGCGGCGGCGGCCAGCACCCGCGCGGCGGCCTGGTAGGTACGGAAGCGCGAACCCTCCGGGTCCGTCGGCGTCGCCGAACCGATGCCGGGCAGGTTGTCCCTGACGTCCTCCGCCTGTGTGGGGAGCGTCCCGGTCAGCTGCTCCAGAACGGTCACCCAGGGCCAGAACGCGGGCGCCCCCTCGGTCGCCGCGCACCGTCCCACCGCGACGGCGAACCCCCGCGCCTGGGCTCCGCTCACCATCTCTTCGGTCAGCCGGGTCTTCCCGATGCCCGGCTCCCCGGTGATCAGCGCGAATCCGGGCTCGCCCCCGGCGACCTGGTCGAGGATCCCCCGCACCGTGGCGAGCTCGGCCCCACGTCCGGCCAGCCTCCGCCGCACCGCGCCGAGTCCCTGGGGCGGCGCCTCACGAGGGCCGGTGGCCGCGGTCGTGGGCGCCGTACCGCCGTGGTCTCCGGGAACCCCGGGGTGCAGGCTCGGCGCCTGGGCAAGGATGTCACGTTCCAGGGCGCGCAGTTCGCCGCCGGGGTCGATGCCCAGCTCCTCCGCGAGGATCCGACGCGCGGTGCGCAGGGTGTCGAGGGCCTCGCCCTGGCGCCCGCTCCGGTAGAGCGCCAGTGCCCGCAGCCCCCACAGCCGCTCGCGCAACGGGTGCTCTCGCGTCATGGCCTCCAGGTCGCCCAGTACCTCGGTGTGGCGGGCCTGCTCGATGACGGCGGACACCCGCAGCTCGCGGGCGCGCTCCCGGGCCTCGGCCAGCCGCGCCTGGGCGGCCACGACGTACTCCTGCCCGTCGAGGTCGGCGTAGGGGTCGCCCCACCACAGCTCCAGCGCGCGGGTCGCGGCCCGCTCCGCCTCGGCGGGCACCTTCGCCCTGCCTGCCTCCTCGACGAGGCGGAGAAACCGCCCGGCGTCGACGTGACCTGGGTCGATTCGCAGTGCGTAGCCGACCGGGCCGAGCGTGAGCAGCCTGCTCGGGGCCCGGGGTGTCCGTTCCGGCTCCAGCACCCTGCGCAGGTTGGAGATGTAGGCGTGCAGTGAGGCCGTCGCCTCGGCGGGGGCGTCGCGCCCCCAGAGCCGATCGGTCAGGACCGCCGGGCTGACCGGCCGCCCCTCGGCGAGCACCAGGATCGCGAGCAGCATCCGGACCTTGAGCGACCCCACCTCATAGGGTCGCCCGTCGCGTACGATCTCGACCGGCCCGAGCACCCGGATCTCCACAGGTCCGCCTTCGCCAGCGATATCGTCACTTCCAGAACGTCAGGAACCCGAGGCCGAGGCTTGTCATCAGGTCGTCGAGGAGGCCGCCGACGAGGTCGAGCACGCCCATCGCGCCCTCGTTCGCCGACTGCCGCCACTGCGCCGTGAGGTTGTCGACGACATCGGTCGGCTGCTGCCACGGGGAGAAGGAGGGAACCACGCTCAGCGCGGCCATCACCGCGAAGAACGCCAGCGTACCCAGGACGATCGTGGTCACCATGCCCGCGCCGGGGCTCCGGATGATCCCGCTCAGCGCGCGGGCGACGGCCTTGCGCGGCTTGCCGCCGCCGGGCAGGACGAACAGCCCGGCCGCGAAGGCGCCGGCCGCGTAGGCGGCCGCGTGGTTCTTGTTCATGTCACCGGCGTAGACCAGGACCCCCCACACGCACATGCCGAACATGGCGGAGAGCATCGAGGTGACCAGCGTCGCGAAGGTGGCCCTGATCAACGCCCACGGGGTGCCGAGCAGCGCGAGCAGCGGGTCGGTGGCGCTGCTGCCCCTGATCGAGCGGCGCTGGACCAGGTCCCCGAACAGGTACTCCCCCACCCGCAGGCAGAGCGCGGCGGCCAGCGCGAACACGCTCACCACCACCGGCAGCATGCAGGCCACCGCCACCAGGATCGTCAGCAGCAGGAACGCGGCCAGCGGGTGGCTGGCGCGGTAGCGCTCCTGCGGCGGGGTCCTGGGCGCGGGCGCGGGCCGCTCCTGCGGCGGGGTGTGCGGCCGCGCCTGGACCGGCGGCGGGTAGTGCCTCGACGGGCCGGTCGGCGGCGGCGCCGGGTATCCGGCCACCCGCTGGTCGGGGTAGGGCGGCGGTGCCGCGCCCCTGGCCTGCGCCGAGGGCGTCGCGGGGACGTAGGGCGGCGGCTGGGGGGCCGGGACGTACGGCGGCGGAGCGGTCCCCGCGCCGGACGCCTGGCCGGACTCCTGCCTCGGCCTGCGCTCGCGCCGCTCCGGCTTGGCGTACTCGACCGGCGGGAGCAGGTCGGCGTAGCCGTCGTCCTGCGGCAGGACGCGGGTGCCGTTCGGCGGGGGCGGCGGGGGCGGCGGGCTCTGGCCGTCCAGGATCCTGGTGCCGTCGGTGTTGAGGACCTGCGTCCCGCCGTCGAGGACGGCGGTGGGCGGCGTCTCGTGGAAGGTCGTCACCGTCGGGTCGAGGGCGCGGGCCATCCGGTGCAGCTCCGTCGCGGACGGCCGGGCGGCGGGGTCGACGGCCAGTGCCCGCTTGAGCCAGCCTCGCAGCCACCCGGGGGCCTTGTCGACGTTCGCCCGGCCCTCCATGATGTTGAAGCAGACGACCTCGAAGCTGCCCGTGCCGAACGGCGGCTGACCGGTCGCGCCGAAGAAGACCGTCGAGGCCAGCGCGTGCACGTCGGCCGCCTGGGTGATCTCGGAGTCACGGATGATCTCCGGGGCGAGGTAGCCGGGGGTACCGACGAACATGCCGGTCTGGGTCAGCCTGGTCGCGTTGACCAGGTGCGCGATGCCGAAGTCGATGACCAGCGGGTCACCGTTGACGATCATCACGTTGGACGGCTTGAAGTCGCGGTGGATGACGTCGGCGGCGTGGATGGCCACCAGTGCCGCGCACATGCCCTGCGCCAGCCGAATGACCTGGTCCGCGGGGAGCGGGCCGTCCTGCAGGACGGTCTCCTCCAGCGTGCGCCCGGGGGCGAACCGGGTCACGATGTAGGGCTGCCTGGCCGTCAGCTCGGCGTCGAGCACCTCGGCGACGTGCGGGCTGCGCACCCGCCGCATGGTCTCCACCTCGCGGGTGAGCCGGTCGCGGGCCTTGAGGTCGGCCGCCACGTGCGGGTGCAGGACCTTGACGGCCACCTCGCGCCCGTCCTCGTCGATCCCGAGGTGGACGACGCCCATGCCGCCCTCGCCGATCTTTCTGAGCAGCCGGTACGGGCCCAGCCTCTCGGGCGCCCGCGTGTCCCCCGTCATCACGCCGCCTTCTTTCGTAGGTCGCTCAGTTCGTCCACCACCGTTCCGACGTCGACCGGCGTCCACACCGCCGGCCGTGCCCTGTCCCCCACGGTGCCGATCGCCAGGAAGACCATCAGCGCCGCCACCGCGCCCAGCGCCGCGGCGGCGATCATGGCCGCGCCGCGTGACGGCAGCAGTGATGCCAGCGTACGTCGCATCTGGCGGCTGGGGCCCTCCACACCGGGTCCGGCGCAGACGGTCCAGAGCGCGACGGCCACGCCCCAGCTCAGCGTGTTGGCGATGGGCATGCTCCCGACCAGCACGGCGAGCAGGAGCGTCACCGGCAGGCCGAGGATCAGCGCGTACGGCACCAGGGCGACGGTGATGCCGATCGACTTCAGGAGCGCGGCCGGCTGGCCGAGCACCCGGAGGACGTCGGTGGCCGCCTCGCCGGCGGTCCTGCGGGCGTTCAGGACCGGCTGGGCGATGTCGGCGGCGCGAAGCAGGATCGCCACCGGGATGGCCACCGCGGCGACGATCAGCGGGGCGATGACCGCCGCGATCGTCATGATGACCAGCATCAGCACGCTCACCACCCCGTACGCCCTGGAACGCTGCAACGCGTGCCCCGGCCGCTGCCCGGGGTGGAGCGGCGACGGCGCGGGGTACTGCTGGGCCTGCTGGGGGTACTGCTGGGCCTGCGTGGGGGGCTGGGGGTGCGAGTAGGGGTAGGGCGGGGGTGCGGGGGTACGGACGTGCGGGGTCTGCTGCTGATCGAACGGGGCCTGCCGCTGCGGGTAGGACTGCGGGGTGCCCGCCTGCGGCGCCCGGCCCTGCTGGCCCGGCTGCCCCTGGTAGCCGCCCTGCTGGTTCTGGCCCTGCTGGCCCGGCTGGCCCGGCTGGTTGGTGTACTGACGGATGTACTCCTGCAGGTCCTGAGGGCGGACCCGCTGGGTGGGGATGTCCCCGTCGGGAACCGGCGCGGTGCGGCCCCGGTCGTCGACCCTGGCCCCCGGCTGGTCACGGACGGCGGAGACGGGCGGGGAGCCATGGGCCGCGCCCGGGGTGCGGGTGGGCACGTCCTCCGGAGCGAGCATGCCGGTGGGCAGGTCGTGCGCGGACTGCTGGGCCGCCGCCTGGCGCAGTTCCTCGGGGGTCACCCGGCGGGTCGGCCACGGGTCGGCCTGCTCCTCGCCGAGCAGCGAGACGTACTCGTGGGGCTGGGCCACGGGGGTGGGCGGCCAGGGAGTGGGCGGGACCGCCGGACGGGACGCCACCGGGGTCGGCACGTCGCCGGGGTCGCCACGGAGACCGGGATCACCGCGGAGACCCGGGTCAGGGGCAGCGCGAAAGCCGGGAGCGGGGGCGTCGAACTCCGCGACCGTGGTGATCTCGTCCGGCACCCGGGGCCGGCCGGTGTCCGGCAGCAGGCGCCCCACCTGCGCCGCCAGGTCGGCGGCCGAGGGGCGCCTGGCCGGGTCGCGCTGAAGCGCGGCCCGCAGCACCGGCTGGAGCTCGCGCGGGACGGCCTCGACGTTCGCCTTGCCCGCGGTGATGTTGTAGAAGATCATCTCCAGCGTGCCCTTGCCGAAGGGCGGCTGGCCGGTGGCGGCGAAGACCAGGGTGCCCGCCCAGGCATGCACGTCGACCTCGGGGCCGGCCTCGTGTCCCTCGATGATCTCGGGGGCGAGGTAGCCGGGCGTGCCGATGAACATGCCGGTCTGGGTGAGCCTGGTCGCGTCGACGGCCTGGGCGATGCCGAAGTCGATGAGGACCGGCTGGCCGTCCAGGATGAGGACGTTGCCGGGCTTGAGGTCGCGGTGGATCACGCCGACCGAGTGCACGGCGGCCAGCGCCGACGCCACACCGTGCGCGACCCGCAGCAGCGCGGGCAGCTCCATGGGGCCGTCCTGCTTGACCACCTCGTCCAGCGGCCGACCGGCGACGTATCGCGTCACGATGTAGGGGCGGTGGCCGGTCACGTCGGCGTCGACGACCTCGGCGATGTGCTCGCTGCGCACCCGCCGCATCGTCTCGACCTCACGCGAAAGGCGGCGACGGGCGACGTCGTCGCCCGCCACCTCGGCGCGGAGCACCTTCACCGCGACCTGTCGGCCCTGTGGGTCGACCGCGAGGTGAACCACCCCCATACCGCCCTCGCCGAGCCGCCGCAGCAGCCGGTAAGGGCCCAATCGGTCGTCCTGATTCATGGCATGAAGCACCATATCGGCTTAGACCCCGCCCATGAGATGAACCATCGGGCCACATTTTCCGACTGAATAACGTTCACAGAACCCCGTCGGTTTCCCGATTCCCGCTCTCACTTAATCTCATTTTCGCTTCAGTTCGCCAGACGGAGAACCTGCGCCGTTTTCAACCCTGCCAGCAGGGAGCCCGACACCGCCAGTTTGGAGCGACGGACCCCGCTGCCGATCACGACCTCCGGATGGGCCGCCACCGCCTCGTCGACGAGCACCGGCCAGTCCTCGGGCAGCCCGAGCGGGGTGATCCCGCCGTACTCCATGCCGGTCAGCGTGACCGCGTCGTCCATCGGCGCGAACGAGATCTTCCGCGCGTCCAGGTGACGCCGGACCACGCCGTTGACGTCGGCCCTCGTGGTGGCGAGCACCATGCACGCCGCGTAGCGGACCTCCCCCGCGCGCCTGGCCGCCACGATCACGCAGTTGGCCGACTCGCCCAGGCCCACGCCGTAGCGCTCGCAGAAGGCCGCCGTGTCGGCCAGTCCCGGGTCGATCTCGGCGACCTCGATCTCGCCGAGGCCCCCGTCGGGCCCGCCGACCGCCCGCGCCACCGGCTCGGCCAGCAGGTCCAGCCGCTCGGCGGCACTCGTCCAGTCAAGTGTTCCGATCGCCATCGCCGTCTCATCTCCCTCGGTTTTCCTTCGCACCGAAGACCTTACGGCCGCGCCGGAGAACTCAGGAGGTCGCGCTCAGCACCCGGCGGTGCAGCTCGGTGACCGTCCTCCTCGCCGACTCCATCGCGCCGGCCTGCCAGGCGATCAGCCGGGTGAGCCAGTCCCCGGCGAAGTAGACCCGCCCCGCCGGGCGCTGGAGGAGGGCGAAAGCACCCTCGTGGGAGGGCCAGCCCACCCAGCCTCCCTCGATGTACGGCGTGCGCCGCCAGGCGATCGAGACGCTGGAACGCAGCTCGGAGCGGTACTTCTCACCGTGGATCTTCTTGCCCTGGGTGAGCGCCCGCTTTCGGCGATCACTGTGGGAGAGCGCGCCGTAGAGGTCGGCGTTCGGTCCGACGTTGTAGTAGCCGACCAGCAGGCCACCGCGGGAGTGGTAGCCGTGGGAGGGGTACCAGATGTGGGTGATGTCCAGGTCGGTCTCGGTGACACCGCCGTAGATGCGGTCGTCGATCTCCCACCAGCGCCTGCCGTACTCCAGACCGATCTTGCCCGCGGAGACCGGGACGGGCGTGCGGAGCGCGGCGGTGACCGGGGTGCCGAGGTTGTGCGGCAGGCGCGCGAGCAGGTGGGGCGGCAGGGTCGCGATGCAGTAGTCGGCGCGGACCGTGCCGCCCCGGTGGGTCACCTCCACCCCGTCGGGCAGGTTCCTTATCCCGGTGACCGGGGTGCCCGTCCTGATCCGGTCTCGGCCGACCGCGTCGGCGAGCGCGCCGGCGATCGTGTCCATGCCGCCCACCGGCTGGAACATCGGCATCGCCTGGTCGTAGCCGAAGTCCATGGTGACGGCCCTGCCGGTGCCCGCGGCGAGCACGTCCCGCAGCGAGGGCGTCGCCCCCAGGGGAACGCCCTCGTCCACTCCCGGATAGGTCTCGAAGCCCCGCCGTGCCGAGCCTCGGTAGGTGAGGTCGGAACCCAGGTCGCCGAAGCGCCGCAGGAACTCCGCCAGCCGCTCGCGGTCGTCTGCGGTGAGCCTGCGGTTCAGCGCGCCGGCGTTGCTCGCCTTGGCCAGCAGCTCCGCGACGTAGCCGTACAGGTCCGCGCGGGCGGTACGCGCCCGGACCGGGGCGGTCATGTTCTCGTTGTAGACGTACGCCGAGGCGTTGTTGTTGACGAACGTCTCGATGGGGACGCCCAGCTCGCGGCAGTAGTCCATGGTGACCATCCACGGCGCGATCCGCCCGGCCCCCGCGTTGAAGTAGGTGCCCTCCTCGAACGCGGCGGTCTGCGGCTCGCCGCCCAGTTCGTCCAGCCGGTCGCCCGCGCGCAGCGTGATGGTCCTGCCGCCCACCCGGCCGGACGCCTCCAGGACCGTGCAGTCGTATCCGGCCTTGCCCAGCTCGTAGGCACAGGTCAGCCCGGCGATACTGGCACCGAGGACGACCACCTTGGCCGCCGCCTTCCCGCTGAGGGAGAAGTCGGAGGGCTGCGGGGGGGTGAAGTCCTTCTCCTGGGACTCCGGGGCGAGGCCGAGCGCGCCCATGGCCGCGAACATGGCTCCGGCCCCCCCGGCCGCGCCCACCCCGACCAGCAGTGCCCTGCGCGTCAGTCCTCCGCCTCTGCCGGGGGCGGCCTGGGCGGCGGGCTCCGTCTCGTCACTCATCGAAGGTCTTCAAGGACATCGGGCACCGCCGGGGGTCGGCTCGAAGGGGACATGGAAGGAGGATCAGCCGTAGATGCCGCTGCCGCAGGCGACCTGACCGCCGATCATGGCGAAGACTCCCAGCAGGGCCATGATCTGGGAGAAGTCGTCCGTGGTGAACTCGGTGTGCCGGGGACCCACCGCCCGCACACCGGGAATGAGCGCGCATCCGGCCGCGATGGCCGTGGAGTTCCACTCGACGCCGAGGGTGAACGGCGGCTCGGGGGCGCAGAGGCGGAAGTCGGCCACCCGGTCGAGCGCGCGGGCGGTGGCCTCGCGGATGCGGGCCTGGGCGACGGCGGGCGGCAGAAGTTCGGCGGCGAACCTGTCGATCCCCTTCTTGACCGCGACGGTCTCCACGTCACCGAGCAGTTCCCTGGCCTCCTCGCAGACCGCCTCGTCCCCGGTCACCAGGACCACCGGCACGCCGAGCGTCCCGGCGAAGGAGGCGACGAGGCGGGTCTCGCCGCAGACCTCGCCGTTGAGGTGGACGTTCTGGATCTCCTTGCCCATCCAGGTGTGGTTGAGGACGCCGTGCTGGACACCGGCCCGCGCGTGGTAGCCGACGAAGCAGGCCGCCCGGTGGCTCGCGTCGAGTCCCTGTCCCATCCGCAGCGGCTTGCCGGGACCGCGGAGCAGGGTCGCCCGCTCGTCGAGCAGGTCGATCCTGAGGTTCTTGGTCGAACCGTGCGCGTCGTTGACGCGTACCGCGGTGGCGCCCGCGTCGAACGCCCCCTCGATGACCGCGTTGGCGTCGCCGGTCATCAGCTCGCAGCCGCGCTCGTAGCCCCGCCCCCCGGCCTGCATCTCCTCGGGGTCGGTCAGGCCGGTGACACCCTCCATGTCGACCGAGACGTACACCTTCACGCCGTCCCCCACGTCTCGACGCGCCGCGCCTCGTCCTCGGTCATGAAACCGATCTCCCCATCCATGAAGTCGTGAACCTGCTTGCGCCACGCTTCGGGAATCTCCGCGATCGCCGGCCGGTAGCAGCGGTCCAGCCAGGCGGTGGAGGACTCGTTCGCGCGCAGGTACCCGGCCGCCGCGCCGAAGACGGTGTCCTCGATGCCGGGCACCCTGGCGCAGCCGTACTCGATCATCTCCTGGCCGCCGTACGGCGGCGGCTGCTGCCACCTGCGGGCGACCGGGCGGCCCGCGGTGATCGTGGTGCGGAGCGGGCGGCGCTCGACGGCGGCCTGGATGAGCTCCTTGTACAGGCACTTGCCGCAGGTCCCGCAGGGGCCGTTCACCCCGCGCAGGCACCAGCGGACCTGCTCGCGCAGCTCGGAGCCGAGGGCGAGCCGCATCGTGACGGCCTCGCTCACCCCGCCCACCGGGAGCACGATGTGCAGACCGGCCGCGGCGAACGCCCGCCCCCAGGCGCCGTGCGGCGCCCACATCGGGTTGTCGGGGGTGTAGCGGAGCAGGTAGCGGTCGCCTCCCAGCCAGCGCGAGCCCAGCTCGTAGCCGAAGGCCAGGCCCCCCAGGTCGAGCTCGTCCGCCAGCAGCAGCGCGCCGGCGGCGACCGCGTGGTGCTCGGGGTAGCCGGGGCGCGGCTCGGCGAGCGTGAACTCCAGGTCGGAGCGGACGACGGTCAGCTCGCGCCCGGTCCTGGCGGCCAGCGCGGCCAGCACGTCGGAGCGGTAGTGGGTCCACCGGTTGGGCACCCGCGGGTGGGAGACCCGCTGGAAGTGCACGAAGGGCGCGTCGGGCAGCATCGCGGCCACCGCGACCGAGTCCGCCCCGCCGCTGTAGGAGATCGCCAGCCTGGCACCCGACCGCGCCCGTCCCCCTTCGGGGCCGGCCTCGATCCCCCAGCCGTCGCCGATCGCCCTCGCGAGCTCCGGTGAGATCGGCCGGTCGAAGGTGACGCGGCGCCGGGTCCACGGCGCGACCACGGTCCACGCGGCGAGGGCGAGCAGGTCGGGGTGGATGTCACGCGGGGCTCGCGGCAGCTCGACCCGGAACGAGTTCGTGGCCAGCTTCAGCGGCTGGCCGTCGGCGCAGCGGCCGGTGACGTCGTCCTCGGGGTCCAGCCGGAACGACAGGTGCCAGGTGCCGTCGTCCGCGCTCCAGGTCACTCTCACGCGGTGCCCCCGGCGGTCCTGTCCGGAACGCTCCCGCGCTCCCCGGAACCCGCGGCGCGGTCCACGGCCTGCCAGAGCAGCACCTCGTTCTGCAGGACCCCGTCCAGCGCGACCGCGGTCTCCTGGGCCAGCCGGTGGGCGTCGTCCCAGCGTCCGGCCCGCGCGGGGTCGAGAGCGACCCCGGCCACCCGCGCGCGGAGCTCGACGACCTCCGCGCGCAGCGAGGTGACCTCCCTGGCCAGCGTCTGGACCTCCCAGAGCGCGTCCTTGACGTCCTGCCGGTGATCCGCCCTGGAGATGTACCGGGAATCGAACCAGCCGAGGACCGCCCGCCGCAGCGGAGCGGGCACCAGCGCACGCTTCACCAACCGCACCATAATCCGGCACGATACCGGCAATTTTTCATCACCCATGACCGATCCCGGCAAGCCGGATGAGTGCCTCAGCGGCCGGTGAACTCGGCCTTCGACCTCTCGGAGAAGGCGCGCATGCCGATCCCGGCGTCGGCGGTGGCGAACATGCCGGAGAACTGCAGGCGCTCGATCTCCAGGCCGGTGTCCAGGTCGGTCTCCAGGCCGTGGTCGACCGCCTGCTTGGCGGCGCGCAGCGCCAGGGCCGGTCCCCCGGCGAACTGGGCCGCGTACGCGAGGGCCTCGGTGTGAACGTCGTCGTCGGGGACCACCCGGTCCACCAGGCCGATGGCCAGCGCCTCGTCGGCGGCCACGTGGCGTCCGGTGAAGATGAGGTCCTTGGCCTTGGCCGGGCCGATGAGCCTGGGCAGCCGCTGGGTGCCCCCCGCGCCGGGGATGATGCCGAGCAGGACCTCGGGCTGGCCCAGCTTGGCCGACTCTCCCGCGATCCTGATGTCGGCGCACAGGGCCAGCTCGCAGCCGCCACCGAGCGCGTAGCCGGTCACGGCCGCGACGACGGGCTTGCCGATTCTCGCGACGGCGGTGAAGCAGTCCTGCAGGGTCCGCGAGTGGACCGCCATGTCCGCGTACGACATGTCGGCCATCTCCTTGATGTCGGCACCGGCCGCGAAGACCCGCCCCCCGTAGAGGACCACGGCGCTCACGTCCCCGTCGGCGTCCACCTGCCGGGCGCACTCGGCGATCTCCAGCTGGACCTGCCGGTTGAGCGCGTTCATCTTCGGCCGGTCGAGCCTGATCGTCGCGACCCCATCGGCCTTCTCCACCCGCACGAACTCACCCATGGACGTCCCTCCGTCAAGATTCACGACGCGACCGGTCCGATGCCGGTCGCGCCGTGATCCAACATAGAGCGCCGCTCAGTTGACGGGCATGGCCAGGTCCCTGCTCCCCGCCGCACTCGCCGCGACGCGCCCTTCCGCCCGCCTCGACGGCCCGGCGATCACCCTGCGGTAGATCGCCTCGTACGCGCGGGCCATCGTCTCCAGCCCGAAGAAACGCTCCGCCCGGGAGCGGCAGGCGTGCGGGTCGAGCACGTCGGCCGCCTCGATGGCGGCGGAGAGCTCCGCGGGGGTGCCGCGGATGAATCCGGTGACCCCGTCCACGACCACCTCGGGCACCGCGCCCCTGCCCAGGGCGACCACGGGCGTGCCGCAGGCCATGGCCTCGATCATCACCATCCCGAACGGCTCCTCCCAGACCACCGGGAAGACCAGGCACCTGGCCGCGGCCAGCAGTTCGCGTTTGCGGGCGGTGTCGGCCTCGCCGACGTATTCGGCGTCGGGACCCAGGCGTGGCCCGACGTAGGCGTCGAAGTAGTCGTGCTCGGTCTTCTCGGTGAGCTTGCCGGCCAGCAGGATGCGCCGCCCGGCCGCGCGAGCGGCGTCGATGGCCAGGTGGGCGCCCTTGTCCTCGCTGAACCTGCCCAGCCAGAGCGTCCAGTCCTCCTTGCGTTCCCTGAAGGGGAACGCCTCGACGTCGACGGCGTTGTGGACGACCCCCGCCCAGTTCAGGTCGGGGGCGATGCGCCGCTGGGCCTCGGAGATGGCGACCATGGACATGCCCGCGCCGAGCACCCGGTAGTACTCGCCGTACTCGCCCCCCACCTCGCCGTGGCAGGTGATCACGGTCGGCGCGGCCTGCGCGGGCGCGGTCAGCGGGCCGGCCAGGGAGTGGTCGTGGATCACGTCCACGACGAGCTTCGAGCTCATCGCGTACGCCCTGGCGGCGTGCAGGACCTCGGGCAGCGCCTCGCCGATCCGCTCGGACGGCGCCCGCCCGTAGGTGGCCAGGAAGCGCGCCGGCGTCCCGGCCGTGCCCGCCCCGATCATCGTGACGTCGTGCCCGCGCCGGGTCAGCCCGGCGACGAGGCCCGCCACCATCGACTCGATGCCCCCGTAGCCGCTGGGCGGTACGTCGTACCAGGGCGGCGCGACCATCAGGATGCGCATGCCGTTGGACCACCCCGGGACAGCTCTGGAAGAAACCATGGCGACCTCACCTGGAGAGAGACGAAGGAAACGGTCAGTGCACCTGCCTCAGGGCGGCGGTCAGCGGCCTGCGCGGCGCGTTGATCAGGGTGATCCCGTCCGGCAGCCCGCTGATGGTGGCGCCGGACGCGCCGACGTCGATCGTGACCCTGGCTCCCGCGAGCGGCAGTCCCTGGATCCGCAGGCCCTCCAGCCCGACGGGATCCAGCCACACCCGCCCGTAGGGAACCCACGGCTCGAAGCGCAGCAGACTCCTGACCAGCTGGATGGGGCTCGCCGCGGCCCACGCCTGCGGGGAGCAGGAGGTGGGGTACGGCACGGGCCAGGTGAACTCGGCCCGGTCGAACCCGCAGAACAGCTCGGGCAGCCGCCAGCCGAATGCCTCGGCCGCGTCCAGCAGGCCGTAGGCGATCCGCTGCGCGTCCCGGGTGAAGCCGTAGCGCATCAGCCCGGACGCGATCAGGGCGTTGTCGTGCGGCCAGACCGAGCCGTTGTGGTAGCTCATCGGGTTGTAGGCGCCCATGGTGGAGGCGAGGGTCCGCACCCCGTACCCGGTGAACATCTCCGGCGAGAGCAGCCGCTCGGCGACCTGTGCCGCCCGGTCCTCGTCGACGATGCCGGCCCACAGGCAGTGCCCCATGTTCGAGGCGAGACTGTCGATGGCGCGCCCGGCGCCGTCGAGACCGACGGCGTAGTAGCCCCGGTCCGGCAGCCAGAAGCGCTCGTTGAAGGCGTCCCTGATCCGGCTCGCGCGGGCCGTCCACTGTTCCTCCAGAGCCGGGTCGCCGACCTCGTGGGCGAAGTGGGCGCGGGCGATGTAGGCGGCGTAGACGTAGCCCTGGACCTCCGCCAGGGCGATGGGCGGGCGGGCCAGGGTGCCGTCGGCGAAGTTGATGCCGTCGAAGGAGTCCTTCCATCCCTGGTTGACCAGTCCGTGGTCGGTCTTGCGCCGGTAGGACAGGAACGGGTCGGCGCACCTGGTGATCCAGTCGAGGGCGGCGTCGGCGTGCGGCATGAGTTCCTCGACGGCCTCCCTGTGCATGCCCCACCGGCGCAGCTCGCCCAGGACCATCACGAACAGCGGGGTCGAGTCCACCGAGCCGTAGTAGGCGCGGCCGGCCTGCGGCGAGGCGCCGACCTGGGTCCCGAAGCGGAGCTCGTGCAGGATCTTGCCCGGCTCCTCCTCGGTGAGCGGGTCGTCGACGGTGCCCTGGAGCCTGGCCAGGCGGCGCAGGGTGCCCAGCGCCAGGCACTGGTCCATCTGCAGCGCCATCCACGAGGTCAGCAGCGAGTCACGGCCGAACAGGGTCATGAACCACGGCGCGCCCGCGGCGATGGTCGGCGGCTCGTCCGGCCTGTCGGACTCGAAGAGCCGGAGCGCGCCGAGATCCTCCTTGGAGCGTTCCAGCGCCTTCGACAGGAGGCGGTCGGAGGTGACGACGACCGGGCTGAGGCGCTCCCAGTCGGCCCGGCGCCTGGCGGGCTCCGCGTTCTCCAGGGGACAGCGCGTGGAGAACCAGGCCGGTGACTCCTCGCCCTCCAGGATCGGGTTGACCTGCAGGCTGACGGTCCACTCGCCCCGGGCGGGCACCACGACCCTGAAGATGAGCATGCCCGGCACGGCGAACGGCGACGGTTCGGCCACCACCCTGGTGCCGCGCGAGCGGCAGGTGGAGATGATCAGCAGCCCCGACCTGTCAGCGGTCATCTCCACGTCGGCCACGTGCCTGACCCGGCCCGCCTTCACCTCGAACAGGTCCGCCACATCGGAGGCCACGTGGATGTCGACGACGCATCCGGCGGGCTCGTCGGCCAGGTTGCGCAGGGTCACGTCCTCGCGGAGGCCGCCGCCGACGTAGCGGTCCCTGATCACGAGCAGGCTGCTCTCGGCCCGCCCCGGACGGGGGCCGGTCCTGCCGAGGAACGTCGCGTGGTACGGCTCGGCCGACAGCACCCCGAGAGGCTCCACCGCCGTCTCGTCCACCCTGAGCTCCCAGCGCGAGAGCAGCCGGGTGTCGGCGTGGTAGACACCCTGTGCCCCACCGGGCCGGATGTCGCCGTTGCGCGCGCACACACAGAAGGAGCCCCCCTCGACCAGGGTGACCGTGGTGTCGCCCAGCGGGCCCGGCTGGCCCTCGAACGTCCATGCGTTCAATGCTCACTCCAGCCTGTGCGATATGTCGGCTATCAAGCCATTCCCGAATAAAAGGAGAGAGAACTAGACAAAAGGGGTCCATTGTCACGTTTTGCCCGATAAAAGAGCTTTTGTCCGACTCGGCTTGATATTTCGCCCCCGCGCGCCATCGGCCACCCACCCGCCTGTTGCGACAAAAACCGCAAAAAACCGGCTCTGTCACATCGGTTGGAGTCACAGCCGGGAAGATCCTGGCACGCCGGAAGGTAAACCGATAGTAGTCATTTCATTACCCAAAGTGACTAGCGACAGGAGGATGTCGTGACAGGCATCGACCGGCGAGGATTCGCCAGGCTGGCAGGGCTGGGCGCGGTGGGGGCCATGGCCCCCGCGGTCCCGGCCGCCGTCTCGCTCACCGGCCCGGCCCCCACCGGCCCCCGGCGGGAGCCCCGTGACGGAGAGCGCTGGGACACCTGCCTGAAGGTGGCACGGGATCTGCTGCTGATCGACGAGAACGGCGCGGACCTCAAACTCGAATACCTCAGGGTGCTGATCGACAAAGGTCTGCCCAGGACCCGCAGCCCCAAGAGGATCCTGGTCGTCGGCGCCGGGATCTCCGGGCTGGTGGCCGCCACGCTGCTGAAGCGGGCCGGGCACCGGGTCACCGTCATCGAGGCCAACGGCAACCGGATCGGCGGCCGGATCAAGACCTTCCGTACCGGTTTCGCCGACCGGCGGCAGTACGCCGAGGCGGGGGCGATGCGCATCCCCGACTTCCACCCGCTCACCCTCGCGCTGATCGACAAGCTCGGCATCTCCCGCCGCCTGTTCTACAACGTCGACGTGCGGCCCGGCGACGCGGCGAGCGGACCGACACCGCCGGTCGTCTACACCTCGCGCCGCGGACCGGTCTGGCGCTCCGGGCCATCGCGCGGGGAGTTCACCGCACCGCGGCGGGCGAACCACACCTGGATCCGGGTCAACGGCATCTCGCAACGGCGCGACGAGTACGCCAGGGACCCGCGAAAGATCAACGCCTCGTTCGGGCTCAGGGACGACAGGACCGCGGGAAGGATCCTGGACGAGGCGCTGGATCCGGTCAGGGACTACTTCTCCGTCGTCCGCGGCTCCGAGCGGGTCGACAAGCCGCTGCCCGAGCTGATCGAGGGCTGGGCCCGCGTGCTGTACGACTTCGACGACCACTCCATGAACCGCTTCCTCCGGGAGCACGCCAGGTTGAGCGACGCGGCCATCGACGCCATCGGCACCATCGAGAACCTGACCTCCCGGCTGCCGCTGTCGTTCATGCACACCTTCCTCACCCGGAGCCTGGTCAACCCGTCGGCGACCTACTGGGAGATGGCCGGAGGCAGCCGGGAGCTGCCCTACCGGCTGGAACCCGGGCTGCGCGGGAACATCCGGATGGACCGCCGGGCCGTGCGGATCCGGCACACCGCCCGGGGGGTGCGCGTGGAGACGGTCACCGAGACGGGCAGCACCGAGTCCGTCTCCCGGCCCCAGGGCAGGGGTGAGACGTTCGAGGGAGATCTCGCGATCATCACGATCCCGTTCTCCGCGCTGCGCCACGTGGAGATCACCCCGGCTCTGCCGTACCCGAAGCGGCGCGCGGTGATCGAGCTGCACTACGACTCCGCGACCAAGGTGCTGCTGGAGTTCCGCAGGCGCTGGTGGGAGTTCGACGAGCGAGACTGGAAGCGCGAGCTGGGCCCCCGCTACCGCCCTGGGCCCGCGAGCCACGTGACGGGCGGCGGCTCGGTCACCGACAACGCCAACAGGTTCGTCTACTTCCCCTCGCACCCGGTGCGCGGCAGCGAGGGCGGGGTCGTGCTGGCCAGCTACGCGTGGGCCGACGACGCCTCCCGGTGGGACTCCATGGACGACGCCGAGCGCTACGGCCACGCGCTGCGCGGACTTCAGGAGGTACACGGGGAGCGCATCGCCGACTTCTACACCGGCCACGGCCAGACCCAGAGCTGGCTGCGCAACCGCTACGCCTTCGGCGAGGCCGCGGTCTTCACCCCCGGCCAGATGACCGAGATCCACCCCGCCATCACCGCACCCGTCGGGCGGCTGCACTTCGCGGGCGAGCACACCTCGCTCAAGCACTCCTGGATAGAGGGCGCCCTGGAGTCGGCCGTCCGCGCGGCTCTGGAGGCCAACGCCTGACGCCGCCGTCCACCCGGCGTGTCCACCCGGCGCGCGCCGGGTGGACACGCGCTCAACGGAGGGTGCCGTTGGTCATGCCCACGGGCTCCTCGGGCACCGCGACCAGGCCGAGCTCCGCGGGCGACGCCACCAGGGAGTGGTCGGGAACGATCCGGACCGTGTAGCCGAACGGGCCGGTGCGCTCCAGGGGGATGGTCCCGCCGAAGACGGCCCTGCCGTCGTCGCCCACGTTCTCGACCGTCAGGTCGGCGTAGGCGGGCGCGACCAGGTCGTCGTGGTCCCCGACCCGTCCGTAGGCCGCCTGGACCCGGATGTCACCGGGTTCCAGCTCGCCGAGGGCGACGGTGGCCTTCAGCCCCAGGGACGATCCGAGCTCGGGGGTGTCGCCGAGACCCGCGGCCTCCACATGCTCGACCCGCACACCCGGCCAGGCCCTGCCGACCCGGAGCTTCCACGCCGCGAAGCTCCTCGCCTGCTCGTACCCGTCGCCGGACAGGGCGCGCGCGGAGGAGGCCGCGGGGGCGTAGAGACCCACCACGTAGTCGCGGAGCATCCGCCCGGCGAGCACCTTGGGACCGAGCGAGGTCAGGGTGTGCCTGACCATCTCCAGCCAGCGCCGGGGCAGGCCGTCCGCGCGGTCGTAGAACCGGTCGGCCACCTCGTGCTCGATCAGGTCGTAGAGGGCGGTGGCCTCCAGCTCGTCGCGACGGTCGGGGTCGGCGACGCCGTCGGCGGTGGGGATGGCCCAGCCGTTGGTGCCGTCGTACCACTCGTCCCACCAGCCGTCGCGGATGGACAGGTTGAGCCCGCCGTTGAGCGCCGCCTTCATGCCGGACGTGCCGCACGCCTCCAGCGGGCGGAGCGGGTTGTTCATCCACACGTCGCAGCCCTGGACGAGCAGCTGACCCAGGGCCATGTCGTAGTCGGGCAGGAAGACGATGCGGTGCCGCACGTCCTCCGCGTCGGCGAACTTCACGATCTGCTGGATGAGCTTCTTGCCGCCCTCGTCGGCCGGGTGCGCCTTGCCCGCGATCACGATCTGGACCGGCTTGACCGGGTCGAGCAGCAGCGCCCGGAGCCTTTCGGGGTCGGACAGCATCAGGGTGAGCCGCTTGTACGAGGGCACCCTGCGGGCGAAGCCGATGGTCAGCACCTCGGGGTCGAGGGCCTCGTCGATCCAGCCGAGCTCGGGCGGGGAGGCGCCCCGGTTGAGCCACGACTGGCGGAGCCGGGCGCGGGCCGCCCTGACCAGCCTCTCGCGCAGCCTCCCCCGGATGCCCCAGACGTCGCCGTCCGAGATCTTGGTGATGCTCTCCCAGCCCTGGGCCTGCTCGACCAGCGTGGGCAGTTCCTGACCGGCCAGCTCCATGATCTCGCGGCCCACCCAGGTGGGCGCGTGCACGCCGTTGGTGATGAACCCGATCGGGACCTCGTCGGCGTCGAAGCCGGGCCAGAGCCACTGGAACATCTCCCGGCTCACGGCGCCGTGCAGTTCGGAGACGCCGTTGACGCGCTGGGCCAGCCGCATGCCCATCGCGGCCATGTTGAACTTGCCCGGCTCGTCCTCGGCGCCGAGCGCGAGGATGCGGTCGGTCGGGACCGTGGGCCACGCGTTGTCGCCGCCGAACTGGCGGGCGATCATCTCCGTGGGGAAGCGGTCGATCCCGGCGGGCACCGGGGTGTGCGTGGTGAAGACGGTGCCGGCCCGCACCGCCTCCAGCGCCTCGTCGAAGGAGAGCCTGGCCTCGGTGAGTTCGCGGATGCGCTCCAGGCCGAGGAAGCCGGCGTGCCCCTCGTTGGTGTGGAACACCTCGGGCTCGGCGTGCCCGGTGACCCGGCAGTAGGCCCGGATGGCGCGGACGCCGCCGACGCCGAGCAGCAGTTCCTGGAGCAGGCGGTGGTCGGTGCCGCCGCCGTACAGGCGGTCGGTGACGTCGCGGGCCGCGGTGTCGTTCTCGGCCACGTCGGAGTCGAGCAGCAGCAGCGGCACCCTGCCGACCTGGAGCACCCAGACCTGGGCGTGCAGCGTGCGCTGCTCGGGAAGGCTGAGCTTGATCCGTACCGGGGTGCCGTCCTGCTCCTTGAGCAGGGTCAGCGGCAGGCCGCCCGGATCGAGGGAGGGGTAGTGCTCAAGCTGCCAGCCCTCGGGCGAGAGGGACTGGGTGAAGTAGCCGTGCCGGTAGAGCAGGCCGACGGCCAGGATGGGCACGCCGAGGTCGCTGGCCGCCTTGAGGTGGTCGCCGGCGAGGATGCCGAGCCCGCCGGAGTACTGCGGCAGCGCGGCGGCGATGCCGTACTCGGGTGAGAAGTAGGCGATGCTCCGGGGAGCGTCGGGGATGGTCTGGTACCAGCGGGGAGCGGTCATGTATTCGCGGAGATCGTCGGCCGCGTCGGCCAGCCGCCGCAGGAAGCGGCGGTCGGCGGCGAGCTCGCGGAGCCTGTCGGCCTCCACGGCACCCAGCAGGGCGACGGGATCGTACCCGACACGACCCCAGATCGCCGGATCGACCTCGCCGAACAGGTCCAATGTCTCCGGGTGCCACGACCAGCGCAAATTCAGCACGAGCTCCCCGAGGGGTGCCAGCTCGGGGGGCAGGACGGTGCGGACGGTAAACCTGCGAATAGCTCTCACGGTGCCAGACCCTAGTTACTCAGCGCCACGAGGGCGACTCAAACACTCACGCGTCTCCCCCTCACCGCTATCAATCTCCCCCAAACACATCAAAGGCAGGTGATCGACTGTTAGGACAACTCGCCGAAGAGTAAGAGGTCCCGCACTCTATCCACCGGCACGCATGAAGATGGACTATTAGGGCACCGGACATACGAGCCAGAATGCGCTGCCCTCGGAACCGGCCGTCCCGGCAGGGCAGGGCTCCGCCTTGCCCCGAGGGCGGCCGCCGGAGACGATTGAAAATCGAAGATCTTTCCTTGCTGACTTCCCCGGCGGCACCGGGCGTGCCGCCGCTACCTTGAGACGCGATGATCGGACGAATCCCAATCCTGGACATCTACCCCACGGTCGAATGCGGGCGTTACCCCGCGAAGGCCGCCGCGGGTGAGACCTTCGAGATCTCCGCGACCGTGTTCCGCGAGGGACACGACGCGGTCGCCGCAGGGGTCGTGTTCACCGGCCCCGACGGCGTGCGCGGGCCGCTGCTGCCCATGGGCGAGCTCGGGCCCGGCACCGACCGCTGGGGCGTGGAGGTGACGCTGCCCACCGAGGGCGAGTGGCGCTTCCGGGTGGAGGCCTGGGGCGATCCCCTGGCCACCTGGCTGCACGACGCGGGCATCAAGATCCCCCGCGACCTGGACGCCGACCTGATGTGCGAGGAGGGCGCCCGGCTCTTCGACCGCGCGGCGCGGGCCGTACGGGCCGCCGACTGCGAACCGGCGACCGGCACCGTCGCGACCGGCAGGCCGGTGAGCGGCAGGACCCCCGCGGCGAGGACGGCGAAGCGCGGCAAGGTCACCCAGGCACACGCGTGCGGGCACCGCGCCGCGCTCCAGGCGGTCGCGGCCAGGCTCCGCGACACCCGGATCGACCCGCGTGCCCGGTTCACCGTCGCCCAGCTTCCGGAGACGGCGGCGCTGCTGCACGCGCACCCCCTGCGTTCGCTGATCACGAGATCGTCCCCGCGCTCGGTGGTGGTGCACCGCCGCAGGGCGCTGTTCGGGTCGTGGTACGAGTTCTTCCCGCGCTCCGAGGGTGCGATCATCGAGCGGGACGCAGCCCCCAAGTCCGGAAATTTCCAGACTGCCGCGAAGCGGCTGCCGGCCGTCGCGAAGATGGGCTTCGACGTCGTCTACCTGCCGCCGATCCACCCGATCGGGCAGAGCTTCCGCAAGGGGCGCAACAACACCCTGACGCCCGAGCCGTACGACCCCGGCTCGCCCTGGGCGATCGGCTCGCAGCAGGGCGGTCACGACGCCATCCACCCCGACCTGGGCACCTTCGAGGACTTCGACGCCTTCGTGACGAAGACCCGCGAGCTGGGCATGGAGGTCGCCATCGACCTGGCCCTGCAGTGCGCGCCCGACCACCCGTGGGTCACCGAGCACCCGGAGTGGTTCAACATCCGCGCCGACGGCTCGATCGCCTACGCGGAGAACCCGCCGAAGAAGTACCAGGACATCTATCCGCTGAACTTCGACAAGGATCCCGAGGGGATCTACGAGGAGATCAGGCGGGTGGTGCGGCTCTGGATGGATCACGGCGTGCGGATCTTCCGGGTGGACAACCCGCACACCAAGCCGGTGGCCTTCTGGGAGAGGTTGCTGGCCGACATCAACGCCACGGACCCGGACGTGCTGTTCCTGGCCGAGGCGTTCACCCGGCCGGCGATGATGCGGACGCTGGCCAAGGTCGGTTTCCACCAGTCGTACACGTACTTCACCTGGAAGAACTCGCGCTCGGACGTCGAGGATTACCTGAGCGAGCTCTCCCACGAGACGTCGTCGTACATGCGGCCGAACGTGTTCGTTAACACTCCAGACATTCTCCACGAGTACCTTCAGCATGGGGGTGTCCCGGCATTCCACATCAGAGCAGTACTTGCGGCGATGGCGATGCCGACCTGGGGCGTCTATGCGGGCTATGAACTTGCGGAGAATGTACCGGTTAGACCAGGCAGCGAGGAATATCTAGATAGTGAGAAATATCAGTACAAACCCCGTGATTGGGTAGGGGCTGAGCGGGAAGGTCGTAGCCTTGCCCCGTTCATCACGCAACTCAATTTGTTCCGAAGAGCACACCCGGCGCTCCAGGAACTGCGTAATCTACGATTTCACAGCGTTAACCATCCGGACATGGTCTGCTTCTCCAAGCGGCTGCCCGGCGCCTACGACACGGCCACACGACGGCACGGCCTGGGCGACGTGGTCCTCGTGGTCGTGAACCTGGATCCGCACAACACCCACGAGGCGACGGTGTCGCTGGACATGCCCGCCCTCGGTCTCGACTGGCAAGCCGAGTTCGTCGTGGACGACGAGCTGTCGGGCGAGTCGTACCGGTGGCGGCAGGACAACTACGTGCGCCTCGATCCCCACATCCACCCAGCGCACGTCTTCACTCTGCGTGCAGCGGCGGCGAACCAGCGGTGAGCCGGCCGGGTACGCGTATACCGGCAGAACAGCGGGGAGTCCACTGGTGAGTCAGCTACCTGAGCCAATTCCGAACACCTTCGACGAGGAAGAACCGCGCGATCCCTACTGGTTCAAGCGCGCCGTCTTCTACGAGGTTCTCATCCGGGGCTTCGCCGACTCCAACGGCGACGGCACCGGAGACATCCGCGGTCTCATCCAGAAACTGGACTACCTCCAGTGGCTCGGCGTCGACTGCCTCTGGCTGCTGCCGCTGTACGAGTCACCGCTGCGCGACGGCGGGTACGACATCGCCGACTTCATGAAGATCCTTCCCGACTTCGGGGACCTCGGAGATTTCGTGAAGCTGGTCGACGAGGCGCACAAGCGCGGCATGCGGGTCATCGCCGACCTGGTGATGAACCACACCAGCGACCAGCACCCGTGGTTCCAGGCCTCCCGGCACGACCCCGAGGGTCCTTTCGGCGACTTCTACGTCTGGAACGACCACGACGAGCTCTACAAGGACGCCCGGGTCATCTTCATCGACACCGAGACGTCCAACTGGTCGCACGACCCGGTCCGGGGACAGTACTACTGGCACCGCTTCTTCTCGCACCAGCCGGACCTCAACTACGAGAACCCCGACGTGCAGGACGCGATGCTGGAGGTACTCCGCTTCTGGCTGGACCTCGGCATCGACGGGTTCCGGATGGACGCCATCCCGTACCTGTTCGAGCAGGACGGCACCAACTGCGAGAACCTGCCCAGGACCCACGAGTACCTGAAGCGGGTCAGGGCGGAGGTCGACCGGCTCTACCCCGACCGGGTGCTGCTGGCCGAGGCCAACCAGTGGCCCGCCGACGTGGTCGAGTACTTCGGCGACCCCGCCACCGGGGGCGACGAGTGCCACATGGCGTTCCACTTTCCGCTGATGCCGCGCATCTTCATGGCGGTCAGGAGGGAGTCGCGCTACCCGATCTCGGAGATCATGGCCCAGACGCCGAAGATCCCGGAGAACTGCCAGTGGGGCATCTTCCTCCGCAACCATGACGAGCTCACGCTTGAGATGGTGACGGACGACGAGCGCGACTACATGTACTCGGAGTACGCCAAGGACCCCCGGATGCGGGCCAACGTCGGCATCCGGCGGCGGCTGGCGCCGCTGCTGGAGAACGACCGCAACCAGATCGAGCTGTTCACGGCGTTGCTGCTCTCCCTGCCAGGTTCTCCCGTGCTGTACTACGGCGACGAGATCGGGATGGGGGACAACATCTGGCTGGGCGACCGCGACGGGGTCCGCACCCCGATGCAGTGGAGTCCCGACCGCAACGCGGGATTCTCCGACTGCGACCCCGGCCGCCTGTATCTCCCGGTCATCATGGACCCGATCTACGGCTACCAGGCGCTGAACGTCGAGGCCCAGCAGCGGAGCGCGGGCTCGCTGCTGCACTGGACCAAGCGGATGATCGACATCCGCAAGCGGCACCCGGTCTTCGGCCTCGGCGCGTTCACCGAGCTGAACTCCTCCAACCCGAGCGTCCTGGCCTACGTGCGGGAACTCGGCGACGACCGGATCCTGTGCGTCAACAACCTCTCCAGGTTCCCTCAGCCGGTGGAGCTGGATCTCCGCCGCTTCGAGGGGTCGATTCCCGTGGAGACGATGGGCGGAGTTCCGTTCCCACCAATTGGCGAGCTTCCGTATCTTTTGACGCTCCCGGGGCATGGGTTCTACTGGTTCACCCTGCCGCCCGTATCCCAGGAGGCGTAAAGCCGTGTTGACGGAGCTCCTTACCGGTTGGATCACCCATCAACGATGGTTCGCCGGTAAGGGGCGTCCGATCGACAATCTCGTCGTCGACTCGGACGTGCAACTCGCACCACGCCTGCGCCACGTGATCATCTCGGTTCACCAGGCCGGGGTACGCGACCGGTACCAGCTGCTGCTCGGCACCGACGCGCCCGACGAGTACCGCTTCAAGCCCGCCCACATCGGCGAGGACTACTACGACGCCGCCTACGACGCCGACCTCACCTGCGTCGTGTTGACCGGCATGGCGGAGAACCGCGATCTGGGCCCGCTCCGCTTCCGCCACCTCGACGGGGTGGAGATCAACACCTCCCTGCGGAGCCTGGTGCTCAACGCCGAGCAGTCCAACACCTCCCTGGTGTACGGCGACACCTACATCTGCAAGCTGTTCCGCCGCCTGACCCCCGGGGTCAACCCGGAACTGGAGATCGTCACCGCCCTGGCCCGCCGTGACGGCACCCACATCGCGCGGCCGTACGGCTGGATCGAGACCGACCTCGACGGCGAGCCCACCACGCTGGCGATGACCCAGGAGTTCCTGTCGAACTCCAACGACGGCTGGGCGCTGGCGCTGACCAGCGTCCGCGACCTCTACGGCGCCCTGGAGTCCTCCGCCTCGGAGGCGGGCGGCGACTTCAGCGCCGAGTCCTTCCGCCTCGGCGTGGCCACCGCCCAGGTACACCACGAGCTGGCCGCCGCCTTCCCGGTCGACGTGATCGAGTCGCAGGAGGTCAAGCGGATGGTCGAGGAGTTCGGCCGCCGCCTGGCCGTCGCGGTCGCCGAGGTGCCCGAGCTCCGCGAGCACGCCCATGTCGCCGAGGAGGCGTACCAGCGGGTCTCCGAGGTGGCCAGGGAGATGCCGGTCCAGCGTGTCCACGGCGACTACCACCTCGGCCAGGTGATGCGGACCCCCACAGACTGGATCATCCTCGACTTCGAGGGCGAGCCCGGACAGCCCATCGCCGAGCGCCGGGCCCTGGCCTCACCGCTACGCGACGTGGCCGGGATGCTCCGCTCCTTCGACTACGCGGCCCGCCACCTGCTGGCCGACCACGTCGACGCCGACGAGCTGCGCCCCCGCGCGGTGGAGTGGGCCGAGCTCAACCGCTCCTCCTTCCTGGCCGGCTACTCCGCCGGAGGCGGCCATCTGCGCGCCGAGGACGCCGTCCTGCTCCGCGCCCTGGAACTCGACAAAGCCGCCTACGAGGTCGTCTACGAGGCCCGCAACCGCCCGACCTGGCTGCACATCCCGATGGCCGCCTTCCAGCTGGACCGCTGACGGGTTCACTTCGAGCGGGGCAGCAGCACCTTGTCGATGATGTAGACGGTGGCGTTCTTGGTGGCGATGTCGCCGCAGACCACCTTGGCCCTGCCGGAGACGATGAAGTCCTGCCCCGAGCCCTTGACGGTGATCTGGCCGCCCTGCATGGTCTTCAGCGGGGCTGCGGTCAGCTGGGACGGGCTCTTCCTGCCCTCGACCACGTGGTAGGTCAGCAGCTTGGCCAGTTGCGGCTTGTCGGCCATCAGCTTCTTGAGGGTGCCGGGCGGCAGCTGGTCGAAGGCCGCGTTGCTGGGAGCGAAGATCGTGATGCCCTTGGCCGTGTAGAGCTTGTTGGTCAGACCCGCGTCCTTGATGGCGGTGCTCAGGGTGGACAGCTCGGGGTTCTCGGCCACCGCGGTGGTGACCCGCTCCCTGGCCGCGTTGCCGAGGCTGCCCTTGCCGGTGGCCGGCAGGGCGGAGCAGCCGGGGCCGACCGGCTTGCCGCTCACGCCGGGCGAAGGTGACGACGTGCGGCCCGGGGGCGACGCCGCCGGCGTCGGGGTGGGTGCGGCCTCAACCGCGGCGAGTTCCGCCAACGCTGAAGCGATGTCCATCCGCAGGTCGGCGGATACGGATCGGCCGTCGATCGAGGAGAGTTCTCGCTG
>NZ_JBFAOJ010000100.1:0-31913 GCF_040675205.1 Streptosporangium sp. NPDC049644
CTCTCTCCCTATCCCCAACCCTCTGTTGTTTCTTTTTCAAGATGCACACCACCACGTGGGGGCGCGGCCGCGCCCCGCGCCGCCGGCGCGCCGCCCCGGCCTGTCACAGGCCGGGGCTCCTCGCCTTCTCCGTTCGGGGACGCCGCTCAGAAACGGCCCCAGTCGTCGGCGGCGGCGCGCCAGACGTCGATGTTGCGCGGGTCGACGGCCATCCTGCGGGGCCGGTGCGTCTCGTGCTCCTCGGGGGTGAAGACCCGGTGGCCGTCGCACAGCTCGTACCTGGGCCCGTGCTTGGGTTCGAACATGTAGAAGGCGATCGAGGTCGACGCGGAGTGGTTGACCATGTCGGACGCGATCGGCACCCCCTTGTACAGGGCGCGCGCCCTGCCACGCATGACGTGGTCGAGGCTCTTCATCATGAAGCACAGGTGAGCGACGTAGTACTCGTTGCTGCGCTGCAGGGCCAGGCTGTGGTGGTAGCGGTCCTCGGCCCGCAGGAACACGGTGCCGTCCCCGACGTAGTCGGAGGGCAGGAAGCCGAGCACCCCGGTGTAGAAGGCCAGCGTCTCGTCGTACTTGTCGGTGGCGATGAAGGGATGCACGAGGTCGAGCGGGCGCAGCTCGATGACAGGCGCCTCGGCGTACTCCTGGAACTCGGTGAACAGCTCCACGACCAGCCCGTTCGGGTCGCTCACGCCGAAGCCGCGCTGGCACAGGCCCTTCATCCTGTCCTGCAGGGGCAGCACCTCCAGCCCCGCCGCGAGCACCCTCTCCCTCAGGTCGTCGAGGACCTCGTCGGACTCCACGCTGAAGCCGATCGCGACCGTGTGCGACGTCTCCCTGCCGGGCTCGTGGAGCAGTTCCACGCAGTGGTGCTCGATGTCGGCGCGCAGGTAGGCGTACTCGTCGTCGTGCTGTTCGAGCTGGAGACCCACGTGATACCGGAGGAACTCGATGGTCTCCGCCATGTCCGGCACCGCGATCCGGGCGTACTCCATCCCGTACGGTGCCCGGGGACGGGCGTCAGCTGTCATGGTGCCTTCCTCATTCCTTCTTGGTTCTTCGTGACGTGCTCGTCGTGCGGTGCCGGTCGGCGCGGGCATCGCGGCGGGGCGCGGCGAGGTCAGCAGTGGAGGCTGACGATGGCCTGCCGCTCGATCACCGGCCGCCAGCGCAGCCGTACGAACTCCTCGTGCGAGGAGCTGTGCAGGTAGTCCAGCAGTTCCTGCTCGGAGTCGAACCCGACGACGAAGCCGTGCGTCATGCTCGTGTCGCGCGTGCTGACGTTGGGCCCGCAGGCCCAGTCGCGCATGGCCGGATACCTGCTCGGGAAGGTCTCCAGCTCCGCCAGGACCGCCGCCACCGTCTCGGCCGGCACGTCCTCCTTGAAGCGGAAGACCAGCATGTGCTTGATCATCAGAGGATGAAGCTCAGCCGTGCGCCCGGGTCCATGGCCTCCATGGCGGGAATCGACCTGCGGAACCTGAAGCGGAGCCCCTCGTCCTCGATCAGCAGGACATGCTCGTAGCGACCCACGTAGCTGTAGGTCCCGCCGTCACGGTAGCGGTGAATGATGAAGTTGGCACTCACCCAGACTGTTTTGTCGCCCTGCTCCAGGATGAGCACATTGGAGATCATCCGATGGGTCCTGGAGTGCGGGTTCTCCGCGTGTGCCTTGCGGCTCTTGAGCCGCTTCACCCTGGCCTTGATGAGGTCGTAGTCGTCGCACATGAAGGAGCCGGCCGAGGAGCTGTCCCAGCCCTTCCAGTCGGTGGTGGCGACCTCCATGCGCCCACCCTCCTCGAAGAGGGTGAACCACTCGTCGAGGCGCCACTCGTCGAGCAGCGACGCCTCGCGATAGAGGAAGTCCTCCACCTCGTGCCGGGTGATGGTCCTGCCGCCCACGGCGCTCTCCTTACTCTTCTTACCGTCCATCGACTCGGTCCCGGCCCGCTCAGTCCCGGCCCACGACGGTGGCCCAGTGACGCCAGAAGCTGCGCATCGCGCCCTCGTCGATGGAACGGCCCTGGTTGCCCTTTTGCTCGTTGGCCATGCCGCGCGACATGTCACTCCAGTCGAAGGCGGGGTCCGCCGCGTTCGCGGTCGCCTCGATCCCGCGCTGCACCGCCTCGTACGCCTCGATGTCGTCCGGCGTCGCGAGGCCGCCGGGGCCGACGAAGCTGACCATCGTCTTGATCCGCAGTGCCCGCACCTCGGCGGGCTCGTCCGTCTCGACGAACTGCCAGGCCCGCACGTTGGTCTGGCCGGCGGAGACCGGATCGAGCTGGCGGATGGTCAGCGCCTCCAGGTCGAACAGGAGCAGGTTGGGGAAGACGAAGAGGATACGACTGGCGTCGGCGACCTCCCTGGCCAGCTCGGGGCCGAGCCGGTCCTCCATCTCCTGGCGCTTGGCGACCGTCCGCTCCTTCTCCGCCTCGCCGAACCTCGGCTCCCAGACCATGCCGATCCGCCCGTTGTGGCCGGTCAGGATGAGCAGTCCGTGGCCACCGCCGAGGTCGTAGGCGTACTGGTCGTCGTCGGTGACGGCGAAGCCGGTCTCGCGCAGGTAGCCCACGAAGGTGTTGTGGGTGGGCGCGAAGTGGTAGCCGTCCATCGCGTTCTCGACCGCGAGCTTCCAGTTGCCCTTGACCGAGTACAGCTGCACCCCGGGCACGGTCTCCATGCCCGCGGGGCCGATCTTCGCGGTCAGCGACATGTAGTGGGCGGCCTTGCCGAGGTGGGTCATCAGGTCGGGCACGTCCGGGTCGAAGGCGACGAACACGAAGCCCTCGTGGCTCTGGATCCTGGGCACCGAGCGCAGCTTCATCGCCTCGCGGAACTCCGGCACGTCGACGTACGCGTCGTCACCGGGCAGCGCCGAGAGATCACCCGAGTTGCTGAACACCCACGCGTGGTAGAAGCACTGGAAGAACTTCGTGTTGCCCTCGCTGTGGCGGCAGAGCACGGTGCCCCGGTGGGTGCAGGCGTTGAGGAAGACCTGGACCTCGCCGGAGGAGTCGCGGCAGAAGATCAGCGGGCGCCCGCCGAGAGTCCTCGTCTTGAAGTCGCCCGGCTTGGGGATCTCCGTCTCGTGACCGAGGTAGAGCCAGGTGTGCCCCCAGATCTTGGAGATCTCCGCCTGGAAGACCTCTTCCGACCTGTAGGCGGACCTGTGCACCTTGAACGACAACGCCTCCCCATCCTCCTTCACGAGGGAGGAGATCGGATATCCCTGTGTCAGCTGCGTCATCGCGGCGCCTGGCCTTCCTACGGACTTTGAACGAGAATTCGAGATGCCATCTCGCTATGTGATGCTGCTACCACGCCATCGCGGTGTCAAGTACCAGTCTTCACACCGAAATCTTCGGTTACTCCCTGTTAACGGCGACGCAACACTTGTCGAGTTTTCTCAGCCGGTGACAGCGACGTATCCCCCGTGGAGGGACAATGCTCCAGCCGAAGACCGGCCGCATCGATGGTTCCCACTACCTCCCCACCAGCCCGGACACCAGCCTCTGGGGCCTGTTGCCCAACCGCGACCACCGGCACGTGCTCCACGTCGAGTCCGGCGACACCGTCACCATCGATACTCTCAGTCACGAGGGAATCCTGGAGGACCAGGGTCGTGACCCGGTCTCCTACCTCGCCGGGTTCGGCGTCGGCGCCGACCAGGTGCTCACCGACGCACGCGACCTGGCCGCCTCCGACGTCGCCCACGACTACGACAACCACGGCCCGCACGTGGTGACGGGGCCGATCTCCGTCGCCGGGGCCCAACCCGGCGACGTGCTCAGGGTGGACGTGCTCAGCCTGCTGATCCGGGCGCCGTACGGGTTCGTCAGCAGCCGGCACGGCTACGGCGCGCTTCCCGGGGAGTTCCCCGAGACCGCCGCCGACACCGGCCCGCTCGCGGACGGCGCGCGGGAGTACAACAGCGTCTGCGTCTTCACCGAGGTGGTCGAGGAGGCCGGGCGCCTGCACGGCGTCATCCCGTTCGGCCGGGGGCGGGCGGCGCGCTTCCCGCTCGCGCCGTTCCTGGGCCTGATGGGGGTGACGGTCGACACCGGCGACCAGGTCCACTCGGTGCCGCCCGGCTCCTTCGGCGGGAACCTCGACATCAACGAACTGCGGGTCGGGTCCAGCCTCTACCTGCCGGTCCAGGTTCCGGGAGCCGGGTTCTACGCGGGCGACCCGCACTATGCCCAGGGCGACGGCGAGGTCGCCCTGACCGCGCTCGAGGCACCGCTGCGCGCCACCCTGCGCCTGTCGGTGATCCCCGCCAGGGAGGCCGGGACGCTCCTTGGCACGCTCGGTGAGCCGTTCGCCGAGACCTCGACCCACTGGCTCCCCGTCGGCCTGCACACAGACCTCAACGAGGCCATGCGGCGTGCCGTACGGGCAGCCGTGACGTTCCTCGAACTCACCCAGGGCATGGAACGCTCAAGGGCGCTCGCCTACCTCAGCGCGGCGGCCGACTTCGAGGTCAGCCAGGTCGTCGACCAGGTCAAGGGAGTGCACTGCCTGATCAGGAAGGCCGACTTCGGGCTGTAGCCGCCGGGCCGCCCGGGATGCTAGCTCCCGGGCAGCCAGACGGAGTCACCGAAGTCCGCCCGCGGTGGGCTGAACACGTCGACGTTGACGCACGGCCCCTCGGTGGGCTCGACGTAGTGCTCCGCTCCCCGGGGGACCAGCATCATCGAACCGGCGGACATCTCGTGCGGCACGCCGTCGACGTAGTAGTTGCACCTGCCCTGCAGGATCAGTACGAGCTGATCGAAGTCGTCGTGCTTGTGCGGGTTGAGCGTCATGCCGACGGCCAGTTCGTGCCAGGCGAGCATGGTCTCGTCAGTGGAGTAAACCTTGCGCCGGACACCCGGCCGGATCTCGGTCGCGGGGATGTCGTCCCAGTTGACGGCGGTGGCGTACAGCCGCTGGTTGAACACGGGCGTTCCTTTCATCGATCCCACTTGTCCATCACCTCGCGCAGGGCCGAACCGAGGAGTTGCAGGTCCGAGCCGACGATGAGGTAACGCGCGGCGCCGAGGCCGCTCCCGGCGGCCGACTCGGCGTCCGCGCGGGCGAGCCAGCCGCCCGATGCCACCCCGGCGGCACGGGCCGCGTCGACGATCTCCTCCACCCGCGCGAGCAGCGCCTCCGCACCGGGAAGGCCCAGGCTGACGGCCAGGTCGGTGGTACCGACGAAGGCCACGTCCAGGCCGTCCAGCAGCTCCGGCAGCGGGTCACGGGTGGTGGCGGTCTCGACCTGCCCGACGAGCAGCGGCGGGTCCGCCGCCTCGGCCGCCAGGTAGGCCGCCAGGTCCACCGCGCCGAAGCCGGCGGCCGGGTGGGAGAGGCTGATGCTCCGCCGCCCGTGGGGGGCGTAGCGGGCCGCGGCGACCAGGGCGTCGCGCTCGGCGGCGGCGGTCAGCGTGGAGAGCTGCACTCCCGCCGCGCCCGCCTCCAGCACCCTGTTGATCAGCGGCGGATCCACGACCGGCACCCGGACCAGGGCCGGGATGCCCGTCGCGGCGGCATGCCGCACCAGGGAGATCACCGTCTCCGCCGACAGCGAGGAGTGCTCCAGGTCGACGACGACGAAGTCGAATCCGGCCTGCCGGGCGAGATCCACGGAGTCGACGGTGGGCAGCTTGACGAACGTGCCGACGACCCGGCCTCCACCGGTCAGCGCGGCCCGCAGTCTCCGTCTCGCCTCGCCGACCGGCGTCACCGGGCGGTGTCCAGGCCGCGCCAGGGCGACGTCTCCACCCGCTGCCCGCCGTGCAGGACAAGGGCCGGCTCCAGCCTGGGTGCCACGATCGAGTTGCCCGCCGCGTCGGGCAGGGTCGTCTCCTCGGTGTCCTCCAGCACCGTGACGTGGGCGGGACCGCCCTCGACGAGGGTGCCGTACCCCTCGGTGTCCAGGCCGAGCCGCCGGGCGGGGGCGATGGTCATCCGCGGCACGATCTCGTCCATGGTCATGCCGAGCGCCCGCAGCTTGGCGGCGCTGGTGACCAGGTCGAAGACCGGCCCGCGCCAGTTCCTGGCACTGGTGTCGGAGGTGAGCAGGTCGGGCAGGAAGCCCTCGGCGATCGCCTTCCTGGCGACCTCGAAGCTGAGGTTGCTCTTGCCGTGGGCGCTGTCGAAGAGGACCCCGCGAGCCCGTGCGTCGAGCACCGCGGGAATGACCTTGTCGTCGTCGAGGATGCCGTGCGGCTTGCCGGTGTAGCAGTGCGCGACGATGTCCCCCGGGCGGAGCATCCCCAGAACCTCGGGCAGCGGCTCCTCGGTCTCCCCGATGTGGACCATGAGGGGCAGGCCCGCGTCGGTGGCCAACGCGAGGGAGCTCTTGAGCAGCGAGCGCCAGGCCGAGCCGACCACGTCCTCGGAGAGACGGATCTTGAAGCCGCGGACCACGTCCGGGTTGTCCCGCGCCACGGCCAGCGCGTCCTCGGCGACCAGCGTGTCCGGATTGAGCAGCTCGCCGAAACGGAAGTCGATCAGGCCGAGCACCGAGACGTTGAGGAAGTTGACCAGGCGCATCTCGGCGGGCCGGACCACGAACTCACGGAAGGCGGCGAAGGTCGAGGCGCCGACCGTACCGGCGTCGGCGGCGGCGACCACTCCCCGGCGCAGATGGGCCTCGTCCGGCGGCGCCCCCACCTTCGAGACGTTCTCGAAGACATGGGTGTGCCCCTCGACCAGGCCCGGCATGACCCACTTGCCCGCGCAGTCGACGACCTCCCTGGCCTGCGCGGCGAGCGAGGGCGCGATGCGTGCGACGCGGCCGTCGGTCACGGCCACGTCGGTGACCGCGTGAGTGCCCGCCACGGGGTCGAAAACGGTACCGCCGGACAGAACAAGGTCGAACGAAATCTCGGTCATCTCATATCTCTCATCTCAGGGAACTGCGAAGGCTCTGGGAAGGGGGAAACTCAGCGGTACCGGGTGCGCAGCGGCAACACCCCGGCGACGGACACCTCCACCTCGTCACCGGGACACAGGAAGACTCCCCGGTCCTGGCCCGTGCCCGCCGGGGTACCGGTCAGCACGACGTCGCCGGGTCGCAGCGCGGCGAAGTGGGAGATCCTGGAGATCAGCTCGGGCACGGCGAAGATCAGTTCCGCCGTGCTGGAGTCCTGCCGGACCGTGCCGTTCACGCCGGTCCTGACAGTGATCCTCTCGGGGTCGTCGACCGCCGAGAGTTCGAGCACCGAGGCACCGAGCGCGCCGAAGCCGGGGAAGCTCTTGGCCAGGGTGGGGGTCGCGGTGGCGACCATGACGTCGCGCGCGGTCATGTCGTTGGCCGCCGTGATGCCGGCGATGTGGTTCCACACCTCACCCGGCGGGGTGCGGTACATCGGCCGCCCGATCACGAAGGCGACCTCGCCCTCGTAGTCCACCTGGCTGGAGCGGTCCCGCGGCAGCGTCACCTCCGCTCCCGGTGCGGACACCGCTGAGGGCGACCGGAGGAAGAGGATGGGTTCGGAGGGTGCCGCCCGCCCGGTCAGGTGTGCCTTCGACAGGTAGTTCAGCCCCACCCCCCAGATGGCCCCGGTGCTGCCCAGCGGGGCCAGGAGTTCCCCCGGCTCGATCCGGCCCCGCTCCCGCGCGGCGTGCGCGGGGGCGAAGCCCTCACCTGCCGCGAGCAGTTCCGCCACGTCGGCGAAGGGCAGGTCCAGCAGGACGGCGCCGTCACCGCCGAGGTCGGCGTCGAGACGTGCCAGGCCCTGCGGCGTCGCGATCAGGTTCACGATTCCTCCCCGGAGAGTGAGGTACGGCGGTCGGAGGCCATGACCAGCCCGAAGACCTCGGCGCGCAGCTCGCCGAAGAGCGGGACCTGCTTGGTGTCGATCTGGTGGCGGGGGCGGTCGAGCCTGACGGTGATGTCCTCCACCACGACGGACGGCCCCTGGGAGAGCACCACGACCCGGTCCGACAGGTACACCGCCTCGTCGATGTCGTGTGTCACGAACAGGATGGTCGTCCCCGTCTCCGCCCAGATCTCCAGGAGCAGGTCCTCGAGGTTCGCCCGGGTCTGGGCGTCCACCGAGGCGAACGGCTCGTCCATGATGAGCATCTCCGGCTCCACGGCCAGCCCACGCGCGATCGCCACCCTCTGCTGCATCCCACCGGACAGCTGCCAGGGATACAGCCCTGCCGCGTGGCCGAGGTTGACCATCTCCAGCGCGCGCTCGACCCTCCGCTCGATGTCGGCGCGCGGGATGCCGCGGTCCCGGAGCGGCAGGGCGACGTTCTTCTCCACGGTCAGCCAGGGGAACAGCGAGCGGCTGTAGTCCTGGAAGACGACCGCGACGCCCTCCTGCGGGCCGGTCATCGCCTGCCCGCGGAAGGTCAGCGATCCGCCGGTGACCGGGAGCAGTCCGGCGATGCACATCATCAGCGTCGTCTTGCCGCACCCGGACGGCCCCACCACGGAGACGAACTCCCCCCGCGAGACGGAGAAGTCGATGCTCCGGACGGCGAGCACGTCACCCTGTCTCGACCGGTACGACTTGGTCACGCCGTGTGCTTCGAGGATCGGCTCGGCGAGCCCGGCGGCGTGGCCGGGTCCCCCGCTGGTCTTGGTGGCTCCCACGGGAGACGTCCCTTCGGTGTCAGATGTCGTCACGAGGCGCGCTCCGAGCCCGCTTTGGCACCGCGGTGCCAGCGCAGTGCCGACCTCTCCAGCAGCGCGAAGGCGGCGTTGAAGAGGATGCCGAGGAGTGCGACAAGCAGGATCGCCGACCACAGCTCGGGGAAGCGGAACAGCTTCTGCTGTTCGACGATGTAGAAGCCGAGGCCGGAGGTGGCCGCGTACAGCTCCGAGATCACCATGAGCACCAGCGCGATGCCGATGCTGATGCGCATGCCCGCGATGATCGAGGGGCTGGCGCCGGGCAGCAGCACGCTGAGGAAGTAGCGCCGCCTGGACAGCCGCATGCTCAGCGCGGTGGTGGTCACGACGGTGTCCAGACCCCGGACGCCGTCGTAGGTGTTGACGAGGATCGGCCACAGGCAGCCCAGCGCGATCAGGGAGACGTTCATCCCGCTGGTGATGCCGAAGAAGACGATCGCGATGGGGAGCAGCATCGTCACCGGCACCGACATGCCGAGCCTGATCAGCGGGTTGAGGAACGCCCCCGCCTGGTGCCACACGCCCAGCACGATGCCCACGACGACGCCGATCGCGCATGCCAGGCCGTAGCCGGCCGCCAGGCGGGCGAGGCTGGGCAGCACGTCGGCCCAGAACTGGTCACTGAGGAACAGCGAGGCCGGGTCGCCGGAGAGCCAGTTGTCGACGAAGGCGACCACGATCCGGGAGAACGGCGGGATGAACAGCGACTCCGCCTGGCGGGCGACCACCTCCCAGACCACCAGCAGAACCGCGAGCAGCCAGAGCCACTGCGCCGCGCGGACCAGACCGCGCAGCAGACCTCGAACGCGGCTCATCGTCCCTCTCCCCGCTGGGCGTGGCCCCAGGGCACGAGCAGCCGCTCGGCGAAATGGAACCCGTAGTAGATCAGCATTCCGAGGATCCCGACGATCAGGATCCCGGCGTAGACGTAGTCGGGGCGCTGCGCCTCCTGGTAGGTCGTGATCACCGTGCCGACCCCGCTGGTGGCTCCGAGGAGCTCGGCGGAGAGCACCACGATGAGCGCGGTCGAGCTCGCCACGCGCAGGCCGGTGGCGATGGCGGGAGCCGCCGAGGGCAGCACGATCCTGGTCAGCAGCCTTCGCTGCCCCCAGCCCATGCTCCGTCCCGCGGTGAGCATCAGCGGCTCCGCGTCACGCACGCCGTACATCGCGTTGAGCAGGATCGGCCAGAAGACGGCGTAGACGCTCAGCGAGACCTTCATCTGCGTCCCCAGCCCGAAGAGCAGGATGGCGACGGGCAGGAACGCCGACGAGGGGACGGACCTGGCCGCGTGCACCACCGCCGAGGCGGGGCGGTACAGCGTCGCGAAGTATCCCAGCGCCAGGCCGAGCGGGACGGCCACCACCGAGGCGACGAGCATCGAGATGACCCATGCCCACAGGGTCTGCACCACCTGACCGAGGAAGAGCGGATCGGTCAGCAACTCGGCGAGGCGCGCCAGGGTGTCCCCCGGATAGGGGAGCGAGTCCCGCGACACCGCTCCGGAACGGACCAGCAGGTCCCACACCACGAACATCGTCACGACACCGGCCGTGCCGAGGACCCAGGTGGGTGTGGGTCTTCTCGCCTGGGCGACCGGTCCTGCCGGCTGTGCGACCGTCGTCACGGAGATCTCCTTCCCTCTCACCGTCCGGGAGGTCAGGACCGGGCGAAGGCCGGCACGAAGGGTTCGAGATCAGGCTGCTTGGAGATCATCTTCAGATCCACCAGCTTCTTGGCCATGTCGTTCAGCGCCGCGAAGTCGACCTTCGGGGCGAGCCCGTTCTGCGGCTGGGCCGCGAGGGTCTCGGCGGGCACCTTGGAGCACTCGGAGAGCAGCTTGAACGACTCGTCCTTGTTCGCCGGGTCCTCAAGCTGTTTCATGGTCTCCACCATGGCGTCGTTGAAGCGCTTGGCGGTGTCCCCCTGCGCCACGAACGTCTTCGACGCCACGTACGTCGCGATGTAGACCTTGCCGAGCGCGGCGAAGGGGTCGTCGAGGCTGCGCAGGTCGGCGCCGCCCGAGCCGAGCAACGCGTACCCCAGTTGCGCGGCGGCCACCCGGTCGCCGTTCACCGCGTTGACCTGCTCCGCGTACGGCAGTGCCACGAAGCTCACCTGGTCGGTGGAGACGCCGTTGGCCTCCAGCCAGATCGAGGTGGCGATCTGGTTGATCCCGCCGATCTCGTTGACCGCGATCTTCTTGCCGACCAGGTCCTTGGCCGACTTGTAGGAGGAACCCTTCTTGACGAAGACCCCCTGTGCCGGTTCCGCGGGGGGCAGGGCGTTGACGTTGGCCCCCGAGACCATCTGGATCGGGAAGCCGGTGTTGTAGGCGTTGATCGCGGTGAATCCGTTGACGTAGCCGAAGTCGGCCGCGCCCGACAGCACCGCGGCCACCGCGGCGGACCCGCCGAAGGACTTGACGTACTCGACCTGCAGGCCGTGCTTGGCGTAGATGCCCTTGGCCTCGGCCCAGGTGTTCCATATCTCGCAGCCGAAGGTGGTCACGGAGACCTTGGTGGGGCCGTCGGCCGAAGCTGTTCCGGTAGCGGACGAATCCTCGCCGCCGCAGGCGGTGGCGAGGAGGACTGTCGCGAAAGCCATGACGGCCCCTGCGCGTCGCATACCCATGCTTGCTCCTACTCCTCTCGCCGCCGCTCTGGGGGGGGACGGCGAGGGTTCAGGGGGGTGGTTTTTCTTGGGGCATCGGCGGGCGGTCGCGCCAGGGGCGGGATTCCCCATCGCCGTGCCAGGTCAACCGGGCTTCATGAACGTACGAGGAACGCTTGGCGCGTGTCAAGATGCGGAATTACATCTCGCATTGCGTCACACCATGGGCATGCCTGAGCGCCGTGGGAGACCACCTGTGGTTTGTGGAAAGAATGTCTGATCAGCGGGAACGCACGCCGGTGGGAGACGCCGCCGCGCCGTGATCTCCGCTTCCGAGCCCGCCGGCCCGTGCTCAGACGGGCGTGGTGCCGCCCAGCTCACGCGACAGTTCGCGCGCCACCCCGAGCAGCACGGCGGCGGCCTGCGTCTCCAGGTCGCCCGCGAGGGATGCCACCGTGCCGAGGATCGCCATCGAGGCGACCACCTGATCACCCTCGAAGATCGGTGCCGCGAGCACGCGTACCCCGTGGTCCACCGGAGAGTTGATCGCGAGCCCGGTCCGCCGGACCTCCTTGAGGAGTTCGCGCAGCTCCGCGGAGGCCCGCAGCCGCCGCGCGAGCCCGGGCACCTCTCCGGCGGGCAGGTAGGCGCAGAAGATCCGGCCCTGGGCCGAGCGGGTGACGTCGAGCTGCGAGCCGGTACGGACGCTCAGCCGGACGTCGCCGAGGGTGTTGTCCACGCAGCTGACCACCACCGGGCACTCGCCGTTCCAGACGCTGAGCACGACCGTCTGGTTGATCTCGCGCATGAGCAGTTCGAGGTGGGGAGCGGCGGCCGCGGCGATGGGCAGCCCGGCCCGCGCGGCGGCCTCCAGCCCGAGCAGCTGGGGGCCGAGCGAGTACAGCGCGCTACGCGGGTCGTAGCGGAGCAGGTTGGCCGCCCGCAACGCCCTGGCGTACCGGTGGGCGGTGGGCTTGCTGACCCCCAGGCGCGCGGTGATCTCATTGAGGCTCAGCCAGGGACGCTCGATGGTGAAACCACTCAGGATCAGCGCGGCGCGCCGCACCGTCTGGATGGCGGGCACCTCGTCGGCCACATCGACGTCGCCGGGGTGCGCCTGATCCGCCATGCCGACTCCTCCGCACAGACCATCCGTTGGACCGGACTCTACCGACTGTCGAACTCAGGCCGCATCGGAAGAATGGCCGGGCGTGGTACCGAGGGCGGGATTCACCAGCGGCGCCAGGTTGTTGACCGCCGCGGCGGCCTCGCCGAACCCGACGGAGATCAGCCTGACCTTGCCGTCGTAGTCGCTGATGTCCCCGGCGGCGAACACCCTGGGCAGGTTCGTCCTCATCGACCGGTCGACGAGGACGTGCCGTTTACGCAGTTCAAGGCCCCACTTCTGGACAGGCCCGAGGTCGGCTATGAAACCGAGCGCCGCCACCACGGTCTGGGCCGGCAGCGTGACGCGGTCACCCTCCTTGACCTTCTCGACGACGACCTCACCGACAAGGGGGTCGCCGCCGATCTCGGCGACCTCGTACGGCGTCAGCACCCGTACCGACGACGCGTGCAGCGTCGCCACGCTGCGCTCGTGCGCACGGAAGAGGGGCCTGCGGTGCACGAGCGTCACCGAGCGCGCCAGCGGCTCCAGGGCGAGCGCCCAGTCCACCGCGGAGTCTCCGCCGCCGACCACCACGACGTCGTGGCCGGCCACCTCGTCCAGCCTGCGGACGAAGTAGCGCAGTCCCCGTCCCAGGTACTCCTCGCCTACGGGCAGCTCCCGAGGGGTAAAGGTGCCGATGCCGCCGGTGAGGAGCATGGCCTTGGCACGCACCCGGGTGCCCACGTCGGTGACGACCTCCACACCCTCCTCGTCGTGCAGCAGTTCGCAGGCGCTCTCCCCGAGCAGGAGGAGCGGATCGGCCTGCGCCGCCTGCGCCACCAGCTCGTCGACCAGCCGCTGCCCCTTCACCGCGGGAAATCCCGCGACGTCGAAGATGTCCTTCTCCGGGTAGAGCGCCGAGATCTGGCCGCCGGGCTCCGGCAGCGAGTCGATCACGGCGACGGACATGCCGCGAAAGCCCGCGCAGTAGGCGCCGTACAACCCCGAGGGGCCCGCGCCGACGATCACCAGATCGACGTCGTGCACCGTCACGACCCACCGCCGGGAGGCACCGCGGCGGGATGGTCGCTGCCGGTGCGGCCGACCTTCCTGGCCCCGCCGGGAGAGCCCAGGTCGGCGAAGAACTCGGCGTTGATCTCGGCGAACCTGGTGGCCTCCGCCGGGAGGTCCTCCTCATGGAAGATCGACATCACCGGGCAGGCGGGTTCGCACCGGCCACAGTCGACGCACTCATCCGGATGGATGTACATCATCCGGTCGCCCTCATAGATGCAGTCGACCGGGCACTCCTCCACGCACGATCTGTCCTGCACGTCCACACACGCGTCGGTCACGACGTAGACCATCAGTCCTCCCTCGTCGGCAACGTGGGGGAACAGTAGGATTCGACCGCAAGCGTTGTCAATATGCGAGATGCCATCTTGCATAGAGTTAATATGTGAGCATGAAGAGCGATGCCCTGCGACAGCTGCGACACGCCACGGACGCGGCGATCTCCAGCGAGCCGATCATCGAGGCGATCCGGGTGATGGCCGCCGGCCCCAGTCCCCGGGGCCGGGAGCGCGCGACCGCGACCCGGCTGGCGGCGTGGGCCCGGAGCCGCTGGCCCGAGCTGCCCTGGAGCCTCGAAGCGGTCGGTGCCGAGGGGGCGAACCTGACGTCCACCGCCGGCGGCTCGGGGCCCGAACTGCTCCTCTACTCCCACCTGGACACCTCCCTGTCCGGTGACGTCGAACACGACCGGTGGGCCACCGGGATCGACGAGGAGCCCGCGCCGCTCTCCGTGGATCCGGCGTCCGGCCTGCTGGCGGGTTTCGGCCTCGGCGTCGCCCGCGCACCCGCCGCCGCGGCGCTGGCGGGATACGCGGCCGCGGCCACGGCCCTGCGACGCGACGGCCTGCCGCACCGCCTCTCCCTGCTCCTGGCCTCGGGCGGCACGCACTCGTCACCGTTCGCCCCCGCCGGGCCCTCGGGCATCGACGAGCATCTCCGGTCGCACCCGCTGCCCTCGGCCGCGGTGGTCGCCAAGTGCGGCCCGCGCGGCGTCCTCCACGAGGAGCCCGGAGCGATCTTCCTGCGCGTACGGCTGGGCGGCCCCTACCGGCCGGTGCTGGCCAGGGACGCGGGCGGCGGGCTCCTCGCCAACCTCGGCACCGCCACCGCGATCCTGGAGTCGTGGCGCACCGAGCACGTGGCGGCCAGGGCGGCCGCCGGCCGCCAGCTCGCCGCCGAGGCCGGCATCGGCGCGGTACGGGGAGGGCTCCTGGAGAAGCCCGACCTGCTGCCAGGCGTCGTGGAGCTCCACCTCTACCTGGTCACCGTCCCCGGCGACGACCCCGACGAGATCGCCCGGACCGTACTCGCCAGGATGCGGGCCGGAATCCCCGGCGGGCCGCTGGACGGCTGCCGGGTGAGCGTGGACGCGCGGCTGGTCCATCCCGCCGGGGTGACCTCACCCGACGCCCCGGTGATCCGCCACGCGATCGCCGCCTGGCACGACGAGCACGGCGAACCCCCGCCCGCCATCTCCGGCTGGAAGGGCTCGACGGACGGGGTGGTGCTGCGCGGCCACGGGGTCCCGACCGCCAGGGTCGGCCCCGCGCCCGGATCCGACCCGGCCGACCCCCGGCGGGACGTCTTCGATCCGCGGACGCTGGTGCGCTTCGCGCGCCTGTACGCCGGGATCGCCGTCAGGCACGCGCTCGGCGATGTCGAGGGACAGGGCCATCGACATTGAATGTTCTGGATGGCAGGATGCTGTCTCGCAATGCAGAATATACGCTCGGCGCCAAGCTTCCACACATAACGCGAGGGAACCAATATGGGTGACGACCCAGTGCCTAGCCTGAAGGGAGTCGCCGGCGAGAACAGAACCCCGGCGATCCAGACCGTCCAGCGGGCCGCGATGATCCTCAGCGCGTTCACGGTAAGCCGCCCGCACCTGACGCTCAACCAGCTCACCGCCAGCCTGGGCACCAGCAAGGCTACCGCGCACCGGTACACCAAGGCCCTGCGCGAGAGCAACCTGCTCCGCTACGACGAGCGCGAGGCGCTGTACTCCCTGGGACCGCAGATCCTCACCCTCTCCGCCGCCGCCCGCGTCGGCATGCCCGTGATCGGCATCGCCGGGCCGTACATGCAGCGGCTCGTCAGGGAGATCGACGAGACCGTGGTGCTGAGCGTCTGGGACGGCGACACCGCCGTCGTCGTCCGCGTCGACGACAACACCGATCGCACCATAAGGGTCAGCGTCCGGATGGGCTCCCGCCTCTCGCGGACCGAATCCGCCCAGGGCCGGGTCTTCTGCGCCTTCCTTCCCTCGGAGGACGTTCCCGGCCTCAAAGCACAGCTGGCCGCCTCCCCTGAGCTGCGCCAGGAGCTCGTGAAGATCCGCGAGGACAACATCTCGGCCAACACCCCCTCCGTCAACGGCGTGCGCAGTATCGCCTCCCCGGTGTTCCGCGGCCCGGTCCTGCTGGCCGCGATGGCCATCGTCGGCACGACCTCCTCGGTTCCCGCGGGCACCCACTCCCCGCTCGCCGAGGCCCTGCGGCAGACCGCGGCCGAGGTGACGGCCGAGCTGGGCAGGGAACAGAACTCCCCTGGTCACTGACGTTCCGTGAACTCCAGGTGTCCGGATGACGAACCGCATTCACGGTCGAAACCGGAGCCAAGTAGCGTAGGACCCGATGAACCAGCGCACGCTTCTGATCACGTTGACCGGTCCGGACCGCCCAGGCGTGACCTCACGCCTCTTCTCTGTTCTGGCCGGATTCCCCGTCGTCGTCGCCGACGTGGAGCAGGTCGTCATCCGCGGCCGGCTCACTCTCGGCGTCCTCGTCTCCTACGCGGGCGACACACCGACCGGCACCGGCGGCACCCTCGGTGCCCTCTGGACCACCGTCGAGCGGACCGCCGAGGATCTCGGTCTGCACGTGGAGATGTCCACCGGCTCCGATCCGAAGGAGAAGCGGCGCAGGGGACGGCTCAACGTCACCGTGCTCGGCGCGCCACTGCAGCCCGCCGCCATGGCGGGCATCTCCGGGCGGATCGCCGCGGCCGGCGCCAATATCGACCGGATCGAGCGCCTGTCCAGCTACCCGGTGACCTGCATCGAGCTCTCCCTGTCCGGTGCCGACCCCGACACCCTGCGGGCCGAGCTGGCCGTCGAGGCGCACGCCCAGCAGGTGGACGTCGCCGTGCAGCGGACCGGCCTGCACCGCAGGGCCAAGCGGCTGATCGTGATGGACGTCGACTCGACGCTCATCCAGGCCGAGGTGATCGAACTGCTGGCGGCGCACGCCGGCTGCCTGGAGGAGGTCGCCAGGGTCACCGAGGAGGCGATGCGCGGCGAGCTCGACTTCGCCGAGTCGCTGCGCCGCCGGGTCGCACTGCTGGAGGGCCTCTCCACGGAGGTCTTCGAGAAGGTGCGCGAGGAGCTCGTGCTGACCCCCGGCGCCCGCACGCTGGTACGGACGCTGAAGCGGCTCGACTACCGGTTCGCGATCGTCAGCGGCGGGTTCACACAGCTCACCGATGCCCTCGTGGAGGACCTCGGGATCGACTACTCCGCGGCCAACACCCTGGAGGTCGTCGACGGCGTGCTCACCGGGCGGGTCGTCGGGGAGATCGTCGACCGGCCCGGCAAGGCACGGGCACTGGAGCGCTTCGCCCGCGAGGCGGGCATCCCGATCAGCCAGACCATCGCCATCGGCGACGGCGCCAACGACCTGGACATGATCGCGGCGGCCGGCCTCGGCATCGCGTTCAACGCCAAACCGGTGGTCCGCCGCGCCGCGGACACCGCGGTCAACGTGCCCTACCTCGACTCGATCCTCTACCTGCTCGGCATCCCCCGTGCCGAGGTGGAGGACGCCGACGCCGAGGACGGCGTCATCGCCAACGACCGCTGAACACCCCCGCCCCGCGGACGATCGCGGCTAACAGCTCCTCGGGGCGGTCAGGGAGGCCAACCGTACGGCTTCGGCGCTGAGACCCCGCAGGGCGGGCCGCGCGGCGGCGGCGTGCCTGATGCTGCGCCGCAGACCCGTCATCCTGTCACCCGCCCCCTCGGCCAGCTCGTCCAGGCGGCGGGCGGCCAGCTCGTCCACGTACGCGCCGAGTTCGTCGAGGGCCCGGTCCAGATCGTCGGGCGGCGTTCCCGGCCGGTCCGTCCTGACCCCCTCGGCGGCCTTCTCCAACCGGTCGGCGACGAGGTCGAGGACCGCCCCCGTGGGGTCGGACTCGTTCCCGGGTGGCGGTATCGCGAACAGCGCGAGCGCGTTGTCCCGCAGCCGCCCGGCCACCGTCACCGCATCCCGCAGGCGCCGCGGCGCACCACCGCTCGGCTCCTTGTCCAGCCCGTCGAGCGAGTCGGCGAGCCGCCCGGCGGCGTCGGTCGCCGAGGAGATCCGGGCGTTCACCTCCCTGGGATCCTGGTCGATCAGTGACCGCACCAGCGCGGCGTGCCGATCGAGCACCTCCGCGATGGCGGCGGTCAGCGTGGCCCGGTACCCCCTGGACCACAGCAGCCGGGCGAAGAGCAACGCCAGCACGCCACCCGTGATCGTGAGCACCACCCTGGCCGCGGCCGCGCCCCAGTCGAGCGACAGGGCGAAGTCGGCCAGCATCAGCGAGAGCGGGGTGGCGAGCATCATCCAGTACCCGTAGCTGCACCCGCGCAGTGCGAAGCCCAACGCCGCGCAGACGGAGACGAACAGCGTCAGATACAGATGTCCCGGCGCGACCGCCAGCACCACCGCCCCGGCCACCGCGCCCACGGCCGTGCCCAGCACCCGCAGCCGCACCCGATCCACCGTGTCGCGGTAGGTCGGGCGGAGGCTGACCGCCACGGTCACCACGAACCACTTGGCGTAGTGCTCGTGGATCACCAGCATCAGCACCATGGCCGCGGTCACCGCCAGGCCCACTCTGATCGGGTGGTAGCCGGTCGTGATCACCGGTTTTCTCGACCGTACGAACTTCGGCAGGCGCGGCCCCATCTCGACACTCTCCGCCGCCTGCTGCTCCACCGAGCGCACGGCCATCGCGATCCGGTCCACACACCGGGTCACCTGCCCCAGCAGCGCGGCCGCGGGCAGCGGCGTGTCCCCCGCACGAGCGGTTCTGCGGATCTCCTCCACACTGTCGGCGAACCGCCCGACGGCGGCCAGCGCCCCGGGCATCTCGGCCGAGCCGCCGAGCAGTGCCGCCTCTCGCAGCGCGCGGGCCAGCGCCCCGATCGCCTCGTCCAGCTCCCGGGTCCACTCCGTCCCGGCCCTCGCCTCCACCGTCTCCACCGCCGCCGCGCGCAACACGCGCAACGCGATCGTCTGCTGGAAGACGCGGGTCAGCGTGGCCGGGAGCCGCTCCGGCGACCCGTCCTCCTCCCCGACAACCCGGTAGAGGGAGAGCGCCGCCTCCAGGTCCTTGAGCGCGGTGGCGGCCCGGTGGCGCAGCGACTCCCAGCTCTCGTCCGCGAGCGGTGCCCGCCCCCCGCCGGCCAGAAGGTCGGCGAGCGCCGTACCCGCCTCCTCCACGGTCCTGCGAAGCGGCCGGCGGCGGCGTAACGGCCAGATCGCCATGACCGCCAGCACGGCCAGCAGGCCACCGCAGGCCGAGGCCCCCATGTGGAGCAGAACGCCCATGCCGGAAGGGGCGAAGTAGGTCAAGGTCACGGAGAGGACCGCGGGTATGCCCAGTGCCCGCCAGTAGATGCCCGCCGCCGCGACCAGGCCGACCACCACGGCGGCGATCGGCCACGGGTGGGGGTGGATGAGCGCGCCGAGTCCGGAGCCGAGCGTGACGGTGGCCGTGGTGGTGAGCAACCTTCTGACCCGGTCGCCGTACAGCTGTCCGGGGGCGTCGCCGAAGAGCGTCAGATAGCCGCCCAGGGCCACCGAGGCGCCCTCCTCCAGACGGCCGAGGAGAACGCCGAGCAGCAGCGGGAAGCAGACGACCAGCATGCACAGCAGGCCGTACGTCCAGGCGGGAGGCCCGGAGAGCCGGAAGTCGGCACGCAGCATGTCGACGAGCCCGCGCATGCCACCCCCCGGTCCCAGGGAGCGGTGGGCGCGGCTCCCCTCGTTACGCCTTGCCCCGACCCTCAGGGCTTCTTGGGGCTCCAGCTGGCGATCCCGCGGCCGACGTCGAGCTCCGTCCACTCGCCGTCCACCTCGATGACGGCGAACGCCCCCGGCGGGAACCCGTCGTCGCCGTCGTCCTCGTCCTCGGTGAGCTGCCTGACCAGCTCGTGGACGCCGGGGTTGTGACCGACCAGGACCAGCGTGCGCACCCGCGGATCACTCCGCCGGATCAGCGTCAGCAACTCGTCGGGGTAGGCCTCGTAGATGGCCGGCTCGAAGAGGACGTCCGCCCCGGGAAGGGCCAGGTTCGCGGTCTGCCGAGTGCGCACCGACGGCGAGCAGAGCACCAGGTCGGGGCGGAGGCCCTGCGCGGCGAGGGCCTCACCGACCCTGCGGGCGTCGTGCTCGCCGTCGGCGCTCAGGGGACGTTCGCGATCGGCGAGGCCGGAGGGGTTTGCCGCCTTGGCGTGACGCAGCACGACGAGCGTGCGCGCCGTCATCTCGAGGCCCACATGGCAAGGCCCACGATCACCGCGAACACCGCGGCCATCGCCAGCAGGATGAGGATGAGTGTTCTGCCTCCGGAGGGCTGCTGTTCCATATCGGCCAGTTTCCCATCGAGACGGTCCGCACATGCGGAAGGGGTGCACGCGGCCCGTGCACCCCTTCGTCAAACATTGCTCAGCTGGAGACCTGCTCCGGCTGGCGGTCGCTGTTGTTCTCCTCCGTCGGGGCGATGCCCGCCGAACGACGCTTGGAGATGACCACCGCGGCGATGACGATGCCCACCGCGAGCACCGTGATGCCGATGCGCAGCGCCGGGCTGTCCGCGTAGGCCACCACGGCCGGGGCGATCAGTAGCGCCACCAGGTTCATCACCTTGAGGAGCGGGTTGATCGCCGGTCCGGCGGTGTCCTTGAACGGGTCACCGACGGTGTCACCGATGATGGTGGCCTCGTGGGCCTGCGAACCCTTGCCGCCGTGGTGACCGTCCTCGACGAGCTTCTTGGCGTTGTCCCAGGCTCCGCCGGAGTTGGCCAGGAACACCGCCATCAGCGTGCCGCACGCGATGGCACCGGCCAGGAACGCGCCGAGCGGCGCGTAGCCGAGGGCGAAACCGACGGCGATCGGGGTCAGCACGGCCAGCAGACCGGGCGTGGCCAGCTCCCGCAGCGAGTCGCGGGTGCAGATGTCCACGACCCTGCCGTAGTCGGGCAACTCCGTGCCGGCCATGATCCCCGGCTTGGTACGGAACTGCTCGCGTACCTCGAAGACCACCCGACCGGCCGCGCGGCCGACCGCCATGATCGCGAGGCCGGAGAACATGAACACCACCGCGGCGCCGATGATCAGGCCGACCAGCACGTTCGGTGAGTCGATGCTCAGGCTGAACGTGCTGAAGGAGCCCAGCGCCTCCTTGACGGAGGCGCCCGCCCTGACCAGCTCGTTCTCGACCGCCGTACGGAACGCGCCGAACAGCGCGGTCGCGGCGAGCACGGCCGTGGCGATCGCGATGCCCTTGGTGATCGCCTTGGTGGTGTTTCCGACGGCGTCCAGCGAGGTGAGGACCTGGGCACCCTCGCCCTCGACGTCGCCGGACATCTCGGCGATGCCCTGGGCGTTGTCGGAGACGGGACCGAAGGTGTCCATCGACACGATCACGCCGACCGTGGTCAGCAGGCCCGTTCCCGCCAGCGCCACGGCGAACAGCGCGACCGTGACGTTGCCGAAGCCCAGCAGGAACGCGCCGTAGACGGCGGCTCCGATGACCAGCGCGGAGTAGACGGCCGACTCCAGGCCGACGCTGATGCCGGACAGGATGACCGTGGCGGGACCGGTGCGAGAGCTCTCGCCGATGTCCCGCACCGGACGGCGGTTCGTCTCGGTGAAGTAGCCGGTGAGGATCTGGATGGCACTTGCCAGCACCAGGCCGATGAGCACCGCCCCGATCGCGATCAGGCGCGGGTCGGAGGTGATCGCGGCGATCTCCGGGCTCACCCCGGTCAGCCCGGAGAAGCTGGCCGGCAGGTAGAGGTAGGCCGCGACCGCGACGAGGACGGCCGAGATGGCCGCCGAGATGAAGAAGCCCCGGTTGATCGCGGCCATCGCGTTGCGGTCGCCCGCGCGCGGGGCGGTGACGAAGATGCCGATGATCGCCGTGATCACACCGATCATCGGCACGATCATCGGGAAGACCAGTCCCTCGACGCCGAAGGCCACCTTGCCCAGGATCAGGCTGGCGACGAGCATGACCGCGTAGGACTCGAACAGGTCGGCGGCCATGCCCGCGCAGTCGCCCACGTTGTCGCCCACGTTGTCGGCGATGGTGGCGGCGTTGCGCGGATCGTCCTCGGGAATGCCCTGCTCGACCTTGCCGACCAGGTCGGCGCCGACGTCGGCGGCCTTGGTGAAGATGCCGCCACCGACTCGCATGAACATCGCGAGCAGCGCGGCGCCGAAGCCGAAGCCCTCCAGCACGGCCGGGGCGTTGCCCCCGTAGGTGATCACCACCACGGCCGCGCCGAGAAGGCCGAGGCCGACAGTGATCATTCCGGCCACGCCGCCGGTGCGGAAGGCGATCCGCATCGCGAGCTTCTCACCCGACTCGCGGGCGGCGGCGGCGACGCGGACGTTGCCGCGGACCGCCAGCCACATGCCGATGAATCCGGTCAGCGCGGAGAACAGCGCGCCGACGACGAAGAAAGCCGATCTGCCGATCCGCACGCCGGTCGTCTCCGCCGGGAGGAGATACAGCAGGAACGGGATCAGGATGACGAACAGCGCGAGCGTCCGGAACTGCCGGGTAAGGTACGCGGAAGCCCCTTCCTGGACGGCTCGCGCGATGTTTTGCATACGCTCGGTGCCTTGGCCGGCGGCCAGCACTTCCCGCACCAGTGTGCCGGCGACGGCGAGTGCGAGCAGGGCCACGACGGCGACCACGATCACGATGTTGAAGTGGTAACCACTCAGGGATACCGCTGGCTCTTCGACAGCGGCGAGATGGAGCACAGACATCCGACTCTCCTTGGCAAGACGGGAACACGTCCTGCCCGGAGTGCGCTGCCGAAGTGGTTAGACGAGCGGAGCGGCGCACATCCGGGATGGTTGGCAGTGCCGCTTCCAGTTGCAGACCCCCACGGAGGACGGCTCGCGTGCGGGCCGCTCCGAAGGATAAACCTTGGCCGGTCCCGGGAGTCTACGCAGCGAGGACGCGGATATGAAGCCTCTGCCTGCGGACAATTGACGCCGAGTCCAGCATCTTTTACCGACCGACCTGCTTATAACGGCATTTCGCCCGTCACACCTACCACGCCAGCCTCTGTTTCCACTCAATTTCGGGTGGGAAATATCATGGTTATGTTTTGTCCAAAACTGGGTGCCCCACGACGAACAGCCGGGCGTGTCCATCTGGACACGCCCGGCTGCCGAAGTCCTCTGTCAGGCCGGAGACAGGCCGTTCGTCACCGCGGGCCAGCTCATGCGGATGCACATGCCCTTCTGGCTCGGGTAGACCTGAACGTCGTCGGCCAGTCCCGCGATGACCGCGATGCCGAAACCGGCCATCAGGTCGTCGGGAAGTTGCCCGAACGGATCGTCGAACCCCAGGAGGCCGCGATCGTGCTCCAGTTCGTCACTGGGGGCGGAGTCGGTGACGGTCACCTCGAAGCGCCCTGAGTCATCACGTAGCTCGATGCGGATCGGCTCTCCCGGACAGTGGAGGCGGTGTGCCTCCACGGCCCGCGAGCACGCCTCACCGACAGCGAGCCGTACCTCGTCCAGCAGTGACTCCTGCACGCCGGTGCGTCTGGCGATCGCCGTGGCGACCAGACGTGCCGTACGCACATGCGCGGGGAGAGCGCTGAACGTCAGTTCGACGGTAGCCACGACTACTTGTCTCGACCGTGAGCTTCCTTGGCCTCGTCGACCGAGGCGTAGATACCGAAGACCTTCGTCAGCCCGGTGATCCGGAAAATCTTCAGGATGCGCTCCTGAGTGCAGACAAGCTCCAGTGAGCCATCGTGCGCCCTAACTCGCTTGAGCCCGCCGACCAGGACACCAAGGCCCGTGGAGTCAAGGAAGTCGACCTTCTCCATGTTGACGAGCAGGTGGAAATTCCCCTTGTTGACCAGGTCGATCAGGAGCTCACGCAATCTGGGCGCGGTGTAGACATCAATCTCACCCTCGACCTCAACGATGGTGAGACGGTCCTCGGAATGGTGGTCCAACTTCAGATCCACAGATCCTCCAGCGCCTTGCCTGCGAAAGTACCGATTCGAGCTTGCCCTCCCGGGACCGGATGACCCCCGGACGACAAGCCCCGACGCGCGGCATTCAACCATGCGTACGCTCAGTGTCTATACGAAATCACGATTCCCGGCGACTCTGCCCACAGATGTGAGACTGAAACCAGTGACCCCGCCCTCATCCTCGCCCCTCCGAGCGGGTAACGCCCTCAATCGCCTGCTCGATGTTCCCGCACGTCGCGAGCGTGTCACCCATGTGGAGCACGTTCCCGCACGTCAGGCCGGTAAGACCCGGTGGCCGGACTGGGTTGACCAGCGATTGGTTACGCGCTGGGCGAACCACGGTGTTTCCGGCCTGTGGCCGCATCAGGCCGAGGCCGCCGAGTTGGCCCACCGTGGCCAAAACGTGATCATCTCCACCGGGACCGCCTCGGGCAAGTCCCTCTCCTACCTGGTCCCGGCGCTTTCCGCGACGCTCGACGGCGGCACGATCCTCTACCTGTCACCCAGCAAGGCGCTGGCCGCCGACCAGCTCCGCGCGCTGCGCGAGCTCGACCCGCCCGAGCTCCGTGCCGCCACCTACGACGGCGACACCTCCTTCGAGGAGCGGACCTGGGTACGCAGGCACGCCAACTACGTCCTCACCAACCCGGACATGCTCCATCGCGGCCTGCTGCCCCGTCACACTCAGTGGTCGGCCTTCTGGCGGCGGCTCCGGATGGTCGTCGTGGACGAGTGCCACGGCTACCGAGGCGTGTTCGGCTCCCACGTCGCCCAGATCCTGCGCCGCCTGCGCCGGATCTGCGCGCGCCACGGCTCACGCCCGACCTTCCTGCTCTCCTCGGCGACGGCCAGCGAGCCCGGGGCCTTCGCGAACCGTCTGACGGGCCTCCAGATGGCCGAGGTGACCACGGACGCCTCGCCCCGAGGCTCGACCACCTTCGCACTGTGGGAGCCACCCCTGACCGATCTGCGGGGCGAGGGCGGGGCACCCGTCCGCCGCCCCGCGACCGCCGAGAGCGCGGACCTCCTGGCCGACCTCGTCGCCTCCGACGTGCGGACCCTGGCCTTCGTCCGCTCCCGGCGGGCCGCCGAGTCCGTGGCCCTCACCACGCGGGCCAGGCTCGGCGACCTCGTCGCCGACGGAAGCGCGCCCGCGGACCTGCCCGACAAGGTGGCGGCCTACCGGGCGGGCTACCTGGCCGAGGATCGCCGGGGGCTGGAGAAGGCGCTGCGTTCGGGGGAGCTGCTCGGCCTGGCGACGACCAACGCCCTGGAACTCGGCGTCGACGTCTCCGGGCTGGACGCCGTGCTCATCGCGGGGTGGCCGGGAACCCGCGCCTCGCTCTGGCAGCAGGCCGGACGGGCCGGAAGGGACGGGCAGGACGCGCTGGCGGTGCTGATCGCCAGGGACGACCCCCTGGACACCTATCTCGTCCACCATCCCGAAGCCCTGTTCGGCAGGCCGGTGGAGACGATCGTGCTCGATCCCGGCAACCCTTACGTACTGGGCCCCCACCTGTGCGCGGCGGCCGCCGAGATCCCGCTGACCCACGACGACCTGGACGTCTTCGGCCCCACCAGCAAGGAGGTGCTCACGGACCTGGTCGGTGACGGCCTGCTCAGGGAACGCGCCGCGGGCTGGTTTTGGACCAGCAGGGGACGCGCCACCGACCTCGCCGACATCCGCGGGTCGGGCGCCGCGCCGGTCCAGGTCGTCGAGATGTCCACCGGACGGCTGCTCGGCACCGTGGACGAGCCCTCGGCTCACTCCACCGTGCACGCCGGAGCCGTCTACGTGCACCAGGGAGAGACGTTCCTGGTGGCCGAACTCGACCTGGAGGCGGGGGTCGCACTGGTCGAGGCCGGGGCGCCCGACTACACGACCTTCGCCAGGGACGTCACCGATATCTCGGTCATCGAGTCCCTCGACTCGCACCCCCTCGGTCCTGGAGAGCTCCACTTCGGCTCGGTGGAGGTGACCAGCCAGGTCGTGGCCTATCTCAAGCGCCGGGCCCAGAGCGGCGAGCTCATGGGCGACGAACCCCTCGACCTGCCCCCGCGCACGCTGCGGACCCGCGCCGTCTGGTGGACGCTGCCCACCTCGGCGATCATGCCCCTGATCGAGGACGGCCTGGACCTCGGCGGCGCCGCGCACGCGGCCGAACACGCCTCCATCGGCCTGCTGCCGCTCTTCGCGACCTGTGACCGCTGGGACATCGGAGGCGTCTCCACCGAACTCCACGCCGACACGGGACTGCTCACCGTCTTCGTCTACGACGGGCACGAGGGCGGCGCCGGTTTCGCCGAGCGCGGTTACGCCCGCGCGCGCGACTGGCTCACGGCCACCCGTGAGGCCATCGCCTCGTGCGAGTGCGAACGCGGCTGCCCCTCCTGCATCCAGTCCCCCAAGTGCGGCAACGGCAACGAACCCCTCGACAAGGCCGGAGCCCTCCGCCTGCTGGCCGTCCTGCTCTCCTTTGACGAGTCGCAGATGTGAGGGCCGCCGTCCCGGCGGCGGCCCGCCGAAGACCGATCAGCTCATACCGGGGATGAAGCGATGCCCCGAGGATGAGATGCCATCGCGCTCTCGTCGCTCGTCCCGGTCGTCGTTACGGTCCTCGTCGTTACGGTCCTCGGCCCAGAAATCGGTCGCGCCGGGCTGCGGGCGCTCCCAGTACCCGCTGTCCTCCATGGACCGGGGGGCGGGCGGAAGGTAGTCGTCCCACCGGTCAGCCGTCCGGGCCGCGGCCTGGCCGACATCACCGGCCTCGGAGAGCGGAGTCGCGCCGGGAGCGGGATCCGCGCCCGGCCGTCCAGCGTGACCTGCCTGCCCTGTCTCCTCGTGCTCGACCTCCGGGTGCTCAACCTCTGCGTGCTCGGCCCCCGCCTGACGGGTCCCCGCCCGCTGTGCCTCCGTCTCACGGTCAGTGGCTTTCCGAACAGAGGCCAGCCGAACCGAAGCCGGCTGAACCGAGATCGGCTGAACCGGGGCATCCCTGATCGAGATGCGCTGAGCCGGGACGCGCCGGGCTGGAGCCGGCTCGGCCGAGACGGCCCGCTCCGGCACGGACCGATCCGGCACGGACCGATCCGAGGCGGGCCGATCATGGGACTGCCGGGGAGGGTGCGGGCGGCCCGAACCATGGGAATCGGGCGATGGACTCCTCGGGGCCAGGCCGGTCTTGACCACGGCGAGGATGACCGCGGGACGCCGTGGGTCGACGGTGACAGCGGTGCCGCCCTTGCCCGCCACACCACCCCTGCCGCCGGTGCCGGTCATGCCGTTCCTGTCCGCCGTACCGCCACGGCCTGTCGTCCTGGCATCCCCCCTAGTGTCCTTTCCGCCGAGCGGCTCGGACGCGAAGGGCACGGTCTGCCCATCGCCCCCGTCGGCACGGCGCCTGTCTCCGCCGGCGGGATCGTCCCCCGCGGCCAGTAGCCTGCGACGGACCCAGGCACCACCGTGCGCGCCGAGAAGCAGCAGGACGAGAGCACCGGCGATGAACATGCCGTACTGACTCATACCGCCGGTCGGTACGTCAGATGACCCCGCTGTGGTGTTCGTATCCGGGTCGGAGTCCGCGCCGGTCGCTCCGGAGTCGGGGGCACTGTCCGCGCCTTCCTTCTTCTCCCGATCGCCGTCGGCCCCCTCATTCGTCTTCTCGGCCGGCTCAGCGATCGAGGAGGTGGCGTCGCCGCCATTCTCTGCCTTTTCCGAAACCCCGGGCTTCTCCGTTGGCGCGACCGCTGTCCCCGACGGCTGATTCGAGGCCCCCGTGGGCTTCTTTGCGGGCAACTGCGGAAGGTCGTGGACTCCGGCCTGCTTGTTCTCGCTCTTCTTCCCGCTTTTCTCGGTGTTCCGCTGACTGCCCGTGTCGCTCTGGTTCGATCCGCTCCGGGTGCCGGAACTCTCCTGGCCACCGGTTTTCCTGCCGCTCTTCGCCACCGTGGCCGCCGGCACCTTCACTGAGGCGCCGGCCGAGGCGCCTGAGGAGAGCGTGCCGCCACCGCCGTTGCCGCGCAGGGCCCGCACCGTGAACCCGATCCGCTGTCCGGCCGCCTTCGCCGGAACGGCCAGGGTCGCCCTGCATGAACCACCGGAACACGCACTGCCCACCCGCACGGACCCGACCCTGCCGGTCCGGCTCGTGGAGATCACGTAACCCTGCAGGTCGGGCTCGGCACCCCTGCGCCATCTGACGACCACTCGCTTGCCGTACAACCGGGCGCTCACCCCGCTCGGCGTCGCCGGAGGAACGGCCTGGACCAGGGTCTTGCCGGTCTGGTGCCACTCGGCTCCGAGCACCTTGCCCCGCTGTTCAAGCCTGATCCGGTACCTGCCGTTCCGGTGATGGCGGGGATTCCAGGCGTAGGAGACCTTTTGATCTCCTTTCGCCACCTGCCTGCCATTGACGAAAAGGACCGCGTCGAACAGAAGATCGACTCTGCCGGAAATGACCACTGTGCTGTTGGAGGTCACCCGGGACGGGACGTTCAGCCGCGCCACGGCCTGCGCCGGATTCGCGGCGGTGAGCACAAAGGAGACGGACACGATCGGCGCGATCATCGCCATGGCGACAAGTCTGCGAACTGTTGTCACGACGTTTCCCCTCGTCGAGAACCGCGCGCCATCCGGCCATCCGCCATCCGTACGGTCACCCGGCGGCCAGCCCGTTCCCTCCTCCCGACCGGCTCGCACCGGTCCCGCCCTCCGGCCCCGCGATCGCGAGGCCGCCCGATGATGTCGTGTGACCTGGTGATTCGCATTTCACCCTCCCCAGGCCGATCGGGAAACAGCACGGATCACCGGTAAGCGGCACCTTACGTGAGCTTTCGGACTCTTGGACACGCCGTCCAAGAAGTCGTGATTTGATTGCGACCTTGTTTCCCGGAGCTTCGCGCATCCGGTTTCCCGAAGACCTCCGTCCGCCGATTCTCAGTGTTCGTCCGTGCGGAGCAGTGATCTGCCTTGTTGCCGTCGCGGCGTTCTTCTTGGCGGGAATGCCATTTCATCGGTGCGCGCCCGGCACGGCCGCCTGTTCTCACCCCTTCGAAGCCGTACTTGATCGCTTTCCGGCTGGTTCCCATCGGATTGTTGATGTGCTTTCATCCCCCCGTCACCGACCTGAATCAGCGATGTGGACAGGGCCGGCACGTGCCCTGGCGCCGATCGACACCTCTCCCTTCAAGGGGAGTGAGACATCCATGGTCACCTCGATCTCCGCGATGCCGTCATCTCCCACCGAACAGCGGGTGACCCTGACCCCGTTGTCCGCAGCGAGCAGGGAGGCCCGCGCGCAACTCCGGTCCGGGTCCGCGAAGGCCAGCCGAGCGGCGGTGAGCGCGCTCAGGTCGGCGGCACTCTGCGCTCGGTGGCGCGCGACCCGGGCCGTGCCCGCGACCATGACCGCCGCCGCGACCGCGAAGAGCAAAGCCATGAGCCCGACCGTCCAGATGGTGGCCGACCCCCGCTCAGCCCCGCCGTCATCCACATCCTGCGGGCAGGACCTGCCCATCGCGGGGCTGCGGGAGCGGCTTGACGGCAAGCCGCTCTCCCCAGGAAGCGGAGGGGTCACGGGCCTACCACTCCACTCCGGGCTCGGTGACGGAGGCGGCACTCGCGTGAACGGTGACGCCCGGAAGCGAGGCGCCCCAGCGCGGCCTGACGTTCACCGACACCTCCACCCGCGCCGTCTCCGCGCTTCGGGTCACCACGACGGTCGCGCCCGCGGGAGCCACGGACAGTGCGCTGCCGCGGACCCGCTCCAGCGACTCGCCGCGCGAGGCGGCCCGAGCCCCGGCCCGGGCCGCGTCCACGCACTCCAGCTGCGCCTCGACCGCCGACACCGCCCACAGTCCGGCTCCCAGCACGACCAGGAGGGCGGGCAACACCGCGGCCGTCTCCGCGGTCACCGACCCCCTGGTCCGACGGGAGAAGATCGCCGCCACCGGGAGAGTCATCCCGCCACGGTCAACGCTCGGTTGATCAGAGTTGTGATCATCTGTTGGACGTCGGGACTCGTGACCACTTTGAAAAGGAGGGCGGCGAAGGCGCAGGCCGCGATCGTTCCGACCGCGTACTCGGCGGTGGACATGCCACTGTCACGGCACGCACCGGTGGTCAGCGGCGCCCACCGGGCACGCAGCCACCGCAGCCGACCATGTCGCCCACGAACCGTGCTCGTTCGAACCATCTGCTCCTCCTGGAGATCCCTACCGGGCCCACCACCCGGCGTCGGTTACGCCAGGGTTCTCCATACGCCCGCGACCCCGTCGACCCGAACACGATTCTGTGGATAACGCCGTAGGCCAACCCCTCGATTAGGGATAACCGCGCTCAGGCGCCGGTCAGTGCGCGCGGGCCGACATGACCTCATAGGGAAGCGAAGACGATCCGTCACCCTTCGTCGGCGATGGCCCGCCGCCCTTCCACAAGGGACATCGGACTCTCCACAGCCACGGAGAACGTGACACAACGCCAGAGCACGAGACACTCCCTCGACCGAAGGAGGCCGCTTCAGGCCCTGGCCGGTGAGATTTCAGGACGCCTGCCCACAGGCCCCAGCAATCTTCTGTGGATAACCCGGAGATTTGACGAAAAACCTGTGGATAACCCAAGAAAACAACAGCCAGCGTGACCGCTCAACCTGCGGCATTCACAAACAGGCGAAGAATCGCAGGCCATGTCATCCAGGCGAACGCTCGGGACGTCTCTTACACATCCCCAGCCCCAGGAGCCACACTGGCAAACCTGTACGGCCCACAGGATCCTTGGTCCGCTTCCCAGGCGAATGTCGTCGCGCTACGTGATGCACTATAGCGAGCTGGCCTACTCTCCGAAGTGTGGTCATGACTGTGGTGTTCGACATAGGTGAGACGCTGGTCCGCGATGATCGCTACTGGGGATCTCTTGCGGATTGGCTGAACGTCCCCCGCCACACCCTGTCCGCCTTGGTCGGGGCGGTGACAGCACTGGGCATGGACAACGCGGAAGCGGTCCGCCTCCTCCGACCGGGCATCGACCTGCACGCGGTGCGCCGGGCTCGCGAAGAGGCAGGTCGGGGCGAATACCTCGACGAGAGCGACTTGTACCCCGACGTACGGCCCGGGTTGCAGGTCCTGCGTGACATGGGGCTGCGCGTCTGCGTCGCCGGAAACCAGACAGCCAAGGCCGGTGATCTTCTGCGAGGGCTGTCGATCCCCGCCGACGTGATCGCCACATCAGAGGAATGGGGCGTCGCGAAACCCGATCCTGAATTCTTCGACCAGGTCGTTCGGCTTGCCAAGGCTCCTGCCCACGAAACGGTCTACGTAGGCGACCACCCCGCGAACGACATCATCCCCGCGAAAGCTCTCGGTCTACGCACGTGCATGATCCGGCGTGGCCCCTGGGGACACCTGTGGGGCGCCGACGCGGCTGTGCTGAGCGCAGTGGATTGGCAGATCGACAGCATCACGGAACTGCCATCTGCCCTGTCTGGATGAACGGAGCCGAGATGCCCCGCAAAGCCGCTGGCGAAGGCCCCGGAGGTCGCATAGCCGCGATCCGCAGCGCACGCCGCATGACCCAGGAAGACCTCGCCCTGGCCGCCCATATCTCCCTCAGCCTGCTCCGGAAGATCGAGCAGGGTACACGCCCCGTCCTAGACGCCATCGCCGCGGCGTTGAGCATTGATCCCTCCCGGCTCCTGGGGAACTCTGGCCGCCTCGACGGCCGCGTGCATGACGCGATTCCCGCACTTCGCAAGGTCATCACCACCTACGACATCCCTGACGAGGGCCCAGTGCGTCCCATGCCCGCGCTTCGAGCATCCGTCGCCGGCGCGGTCCAAAAACGCCTAAGCGCTCAGTACGTGCGGCTGTCGCAGACCCTGCCCGAGCTGCTCGGCGAACTCATCCGCAGGGTGCACGCGTCGGATGATCCCGCAGGCATCTCGGCGTTGCTGGTGGCCACCTACCGTGCGGCCGATGCGGTTGCCTACAAATACGGGTACCTGGATTTGTCGGCCCGGCTGATCGAGTTGATGCGCCAGACCTCCGCCGTCGCCGGGGATCCTCTGCTCAGTGCGTCCACGGCGTATGTGCGGACCGAGGTCTTCTTCGCCACACCCCTCCCTGCCAAACTAGACAGAGGTAACAAAAAGGTACATAACTCTGTATCGAGGGCGGGGAAGGAGACATCCCTTCGTGGGAGCACGACAACC